>JAOAIH010000009.1 GCA_026414805.1 Spirochaetota bacterium
ATATCTTGTAAGGTGATGCCATCTAGTACATTCATAATAGCTTCATCAGCTTTTTTCCATATTGTACGGGCTACACAATCTGCATTGCGTTTGCACACTTGCGGATTTTCAGCACATTCAACAAGTGAAACATCCCCTTCTAAAGTTTCCACAATCATTCTGATGGTAATTTCAGAGGGGTGTTTTGCCAGCATATATCCACCATTGGCACCTCGAACCGATTGCAATAGACCCGCTGATTTTAAAGGTATTACCAATTTGCTCAAATACTTGAATGATATTCCTTGCATTATGGATACCTCTTTTAAAAACACCGGACCCTGGTTGAATTTAAGAGCAAACTCAAACATCATTCGTACACCATATCTGCTTCTTGTTGATAAACGCATAAAATAAACCCTTATTATATGCTACTAATAAGACCTTTTTGGTAGTATTTTACTCCATAAAAAATTGTCAACATTTTTTTTATTTTTTTAAATCTTTTTTATACAACTATCTAATCCACGTAATATTGTTAAGCGTAACAATTTCAGGATATTGCCTAGTCAAAAATTGTATTAGCTGTGTTGTGCGATTCCCATTTGCCACATCGCCCAAATGATAGTTAGTAAAACTAAAACTTTCCTTTATATAAGAATTATTAAATACACTGTTATCAATAAAAAAAGTAAATGAAGTTGTTGAGTAACGCGGACCGGAGCTATACGTTATCTGTATGGATTTTATATACTCTGGTTGTATATAATATTCACTCCTCTTATTTTTTGTAATTAACCGTATGGTTTTTCCTTCAATAATAATACTTTGAATTGGATTACGAACAAGTTTCAATATTACAATTCCTACAATAACTATAATAATAAACCCTATGAGAATTATAATTAAAGGTATTATAAACCACATTGAAATTGTCTTCTTTATAAAATCATCATAAAAAAAAGAAAAAAATATATATACAATAAATCCATTCACAAAAAAGATGAAACCATATACTATCAAAAGAAATATATTGAATTTTGCTAGATCAATACAAAATGTTTCCTCATCCAATGAATGTGTTTCCATACTTTTTAAACCTTGCTCAATTATTTACCACACCAAACATATTTGCTTATTGCCAGTGCTGAACACCACTATATCATTAATAGCGTAATAGTAAAGTAAAAATACATTTAATGTATATTGTTCTAATAATTGTTACAATGTTCTTATTTTTTAGATAAAATATACAGCACAATCAGGCTATAAAATATCCACATAAAAATATTTCTTTTTTAGTAGCAAGGGACAATTACATATAAAAAATTTTTTATAGGTTACCTATCTTTTGATAGCAATATCATATTCGTGCTATTAAGGATTATACTATGCACCAATTATCATGATTGAAAATAAAAAGTTGTTCCCACAATTACATCATCAAGATGAATTATCTGGTAAATATACTAGCTGGACACAGTGAATCAATTTTACCTAATATATCTTCCAATTCAAGCTAAAGATATATCTTTTTTACAGCTGTAAGAATATAAATACTGTCTAGCTTTTGAACAGTTACTATCGCCAAACTTTAACTGTAAAAAAGTAATAGTATATTTTTTACCCTCAATCTTCCCAATACTCAGTACCAATGCTATCAATATAGCCAACTGCTGTATCAGTTTTTACCAGTGCCACTCCGTTTGCAAAGTTTTCTGCATTCTTGTATTTTGGCGGAACTATTTCCTTTCCCTCCAGGTTGACAAAACCCCACAGGCCATTTAACTTGACCTTTGCCATGCCTTCAACAAAGTTTTCAGTATCATCATAACGTATAGGTATAATCTCGTTTCCTTTTTTATCTACTATTCCAAACTTATTTTGTAACTTTACAATTGCATATCCGTTGTTAAAATTATATGCATAACTATATTTTGGTGGAATTACAACCTGTAACATTTCATCAATGAAACCCCACAGATTATTTAGTTTGAATGCAGCATAATTCTCTGAAAAACCCCTCACATTTTCAAAATCAAGGCTTTGTATAGTACCATCTTTAATGACGACATACTGAATCTTTTGATCTGTTACTAGCTCAAATACCTTATGGTCATCTGAATATATATTTTTGTAGCTAATGGGAATTATCTCCTTCCCACTGCTGTCAATAACACCCCATTTATAATTTTTTTCAACAATTGCCAATCCATTTTTAACATAGCTTACCTTGCTGTATTCAAATGGCGTTATCTGTGTACCATTTTTATCAATGAAAGCCCACAGAAAATATGTATAGGAATCTTTTGAAACGCTTTTCTTTACTGCTGCCCTTCCTTCACTAAAATCAGTAGCTTCCAGATATTCAGGTTTAATGACAACCTTACCAGCCTTATTAATATATCCCCATCCAAACGATATTTTAACTCGAGCCATTCCTTCTTTAAAATCTGAAACTTCTGAAAACCTGACAGGTATTACCTCCGCACCCTTCTTGTTAATAAAACCCCACTCTCCTCCTTTAAATTCTGATATATATCCTAATTCCCAACTACCACCTTTGTTTACTGGAGATAGCTCTTCAGAAAATTTGCCAATAAAATCATATTTGCAAGATACAATCTCTTTGCCACTGGTATCAATTAAACCTAACTTTCCGTTTAATTCAACTGTTGACAGGCCATCAGAAAAATAGGACACGCTATCATATTTAATTTTTATAACTTGTTTGCCCTGTAGATTTATAAATCCCCATTTATCATTTTTGCATACCGGTGCAAGCCCGGTTTTACTGTCAAATGGGAGAGTTTGGTCATACATACATGGTATGATTATCTTTTTGCTTTTATCACAATACCCCCATGTGTTCCCTTTACGGTAAGGGATGAGAACGTCATTTTTTGACGCAGTGTAGGCAAAAGAGCATATTATTAATGTAAAAGCAATAATGCTAAGAGCAACAATACCATAATAAGTTTTACCATTTAGCAATGCTTTCATACAACAAACCTCACCTTTAAATATTTATTTATATTTATATTATTAAACCCAATACATAAACTATAGCTTCAAAAGAGCACATGGATATTTATCTAAAAAAACTGCTTATTGAGAGTAACTGTTTGTTGATTAACTTTTATATTGTTACTGATCATCACACTTTCTATTGTAATAGGCATATCTTTACAAGCAAAAAATACACATCACTATATAAAGTTTTTTACCATAAAAAATATTATCATAAAACTTAACTCTTTTTTTGGTAAATACATATTTTGTGTATCATTTCAATACTCGTTATTCATATGCCTGTGAGCTATGTATGTGTTTTCAATTTTTTTGCTTTATTTAAATATTAATCAAAATATTTATCAATGAATTTGTTAAAAAAATTGTTTTAAGTTATAATTATATAAAATCGTTTTCTTTATTTATTACCTTGAAATATTGTTGCACATATTTACTATGACAAGTACCAGAAATGACACATACAATAACCATACAACGCTATGCAAATAACGGATATGGGATTGGCTTTCTTGATGGCAAAGCTGTATTTGTTCCCTACAGTGCAATAGATGATGTGGTTGCTGTAACAATAACACAACAAGCAAAAAATTACTGCTTTGCAACTATCACCGATATTGTAATGCCATCACCCTATCGTATTTTTCCACAATGTCCTGCATTTACCCATTGTGGAGGATGCGACTATCTACATATCCCTTATGAACATGAACTAACTATCAAAAAGCAACTTTTACACAATACATTAACCCATATTGGATCAATACCAAATACTAATATACCGGAAATTGAAATCATTCATAACAGTCGATACCATTATCGAAGTCATGCAACAGTGCATACTGATGGCAAACATGTTGGATTTTATAAAAAAGATTCACATAGTATTGAACCGTTACCGCAACAGGGATGCCTGCTCCTTCACAATGAAATTAACAGGACTATCCGTACTACTGCTTGGACTTACGACCCAGTTAAATGTGCACTTGATGCATCCGGCAACGTATGCTTTGACCCTACCGCAACAATTACCGAATCCGAATGCGGTATCACCTACATACGAAGTATCGACACTTTCTTTCAGGCTAACCGATACTTACGATCCACAATGTTACAAATCGTAGGAGAGCTTACAAAAAATTATACCTCATTCCTTGATATTGGATGCGGCGTAGGATTTTTTAGTATCTATGTGGCTAAAACAAATTCCATGAGTGGGGAAGGCATTGATACAAATATAGTAAGCATTGACTTTGCAAAACAGAATGCCATACTTAATAATGTAAGTGTAAAATTTTATGCAATAGGAGTAGAGAATTATCATCCTTTCAAATCTAATTATGATTGTGTTATACTTGATCCTCCTCGACAGGGTATATCAAAACGAGGCAGAAAGACAATTGTTGCCATCAATCCAGTGATAATTGTGTATGTTTCATGTAATCCAGTAACATTTTCGCGTGACGCTAAAAGCTTTATTGCCAGTAACTATCGCTTACAAAAATTATATTTGATTGATATGTTCCCGGCTACTCATCACACTGAAGTAATAGGACTTTTTTGTAAAATCACTTCAAGGTAAACGTTAAGCCCTGTATAAATGTTATGCGTTCTTTATTGAGGGTATCCGGTATTGGAGGAAATGGCGCTGCAGAGTGTATAGCACTAATAGCAGCAGTATCTAGCAGCAATGAGCCAGATGATTGTACCAGCACAACCCCCATAACATTGCCATTTTTTTCAATGGTAAATTTTACATAAGCTTGTCCTTCAATTCCATCTTTGCGGGCTGTTGCTGGATAGAGTAATGCCTCTTGAATGCGCTGTCGAATCATATCAGTATATTGCATGCTCACTGTAGTGTTGTTTTCATTTGAAATCATATATTGCGATGTAATACCACTTTGTGCTTGTTGATTACATCTTTGCACAGGATTGTTCATGAGTTTTGTAGCATCAGAAGGATCTTCTACACGGGGAAGTATAGTAAGCGTTTTGACGGTAACCGTGCAGTTATGCGGCTGTTCTATCATGGCATCTTTCCCAAAAGATATGCATAAAAATGCACCATGAATAATTACAGATATGCACAGAGAGTAATACACCAGTGTGTTACTTTTGAGTGTCATTGTTTTTTTCCATTGTTGTAGCTATTATCAGATTATTAATAGCTGTCTGTTTTATAATATCTATCACCCCAACTACAAAACCAAGCTCAACTGTTTTATCAGCCTTTACGATCACAGTTTTTGATGAAGGCATTGATAAAAGTTTTGTTTTAAGGTGCGATAGCTCTACAATAGAATCACCACAAAAAATTTCCTTATTTGCTGTGATATAAATAATGACATTGTCTTTTTGTACCGTAACAGCAGACTCTGCTTTTGGCAATGCTATTTCAATTCCAGGATTTGCTACAAAATATGAGGTTAGTGCAAAAAACAATAACAGCTGAAATACTACATCTATCAATGGTGCAATATTTAAGTTAATTGCAACTTTTTTACGCCTATCTATATTGAGACGTTCAGTACTCATTGCTTGATGACCTCTAAAATATCACTTATTAATTCTTTTAAAGCCCCTGTGATATCATCTATCCTGTCTTCAAAATAATGATACGCAATGATAGTTGGGATTGCAACAATTAATCCCGCAGCAGTGGTGATGAGTGCTTCCCATACACCACCAGCAAGCGCAGAAGGATTTACCTGCCCCTGCATATTTTGAATACCCATGAATACTTTAATCATACCTGTAACCGTGCCTAAAAGCCCTAAAAGAGGGGCAATATTACCAATAATTGCAAGCCAGTTTAAACGCTCTTCTAGATTGCGCACAAAAAAAGTAGCAAACCGTACCAGTTTATGTTCAGCTTCATGTAATTCATAATCTATTGAATAATTTTTACTTTTATCCAGTACATGTATCATATCGCGCACCAACCCTGAACAAGCTTCAATATCGCTAAATGACATGCTGCCTGAGGCAAACTTCTGTTTAAAAAGAATAATGGATCCCCAGATATAAGACTTTGCCTTAATCAAAACAATCAAACGTTCAATAAAAATGGCAAGTGACAATATTGAGCATATAAGAATTGGCCACATTACAGGGCCACCTTTTTGAAATAGTATCATCATAGCATCACTCATTAAATTTTAATGTTACTATTCATATATCATAACATTATATTGACAACTTTTTTATGAATTTCTGTAAAATTTTAGCATCATTCTATGATTAGGCACTACATACAATCTATTAACTGGCACGTTTTTAATAATACAATATTCTGTGTGTGATTACACAAAACAACTCTATATTTTATTCCACGTTTAACATTATCACATTGCTACTGTAAATATTCTATAATTGGAATTTATTATACAAATTATTATTTATGCACAATATTTTCTATTAACTGTATTCTAAAAATAATTATATCCAAATAAAAATATTTTTTTAATAATATAAAAAAATGTATTGAATAAATTTATAGTGTTGATTTACATTGAATATGTAACGGAGCAATGTGAATGGTGTGACGTACTATCCGCATTTGAATGCAGGAAATTTTACTGTCTACTGACATTTTTTAGGTTTATCAAGGAGTTGGATATGGCAGTCATAAAAGAAAAAATGATAATTAAAAATGCAACCCGTAAAGGAAGAAAAAAATCATCATACCTTCCCCCTGATTATAAAACACTGCAGGAGGTAATTGATGGCATTGAACGTGACTACATTCTTCATACACTTGAATTAACAAACTGGAATCTTCAGAAAACAAGTCGTGTTCTGGATATTGCACGAAACACATTAAAAGCAAAGATGAAGAAATACAATATTACTATGCAATAGGAAAAATCATAACAGGGCAAATACAATTATACCTGAAATGATTATTAAACCCAAAAGGAGAGCAATATATACAAATAATATATTCTCATTCCCATCTTCTTTTTTCTGTTCTTGCTTATCTGTTTCAATTTTTACGTTTTCTTCTTCTATTATTTTTACAAGAACATTTTTTGCAACTACTGCATAAATAGCATATCCTCCAGTAGAAAGAGGTATCTTTTCTTTTATCCTAGCTCGCACTGGCAAATATTGCCCATCACTTGTTATTGCGTTAAACATACGAGCAATTTTATCAGATACAGGATCTTTTCCACTCAACATCACTGAGATTTTTTCTCCGGGTTTAATATCATTTATGTATTTTCCCTTTACAGGGGAAACAATAACTGATCCGGGGATAACATATTCAACTTGAGATTCCACTTCACGCATTTTTATCTCATCTTGACTCAGCTCCTGTTCCTTCTCTTCTTGTTTTCCTGGTAATTCCATAGGTATGTTTTCTATTTCTAAGGTGAGAGAACTTGTTTTATCTATCTCAATTTGGCATTCTGTATCTTGATTAAAATATTTCCCAATTATTTCTTTAAACAATTCTGACACAACCTGTATGTTTCCAAACTTAGCTGGTTCATATACGTCATACCCTTCAATTGCCTCAGCCAAATGATTAGTGAACTTATATGAATCTTCAGTAGCTCCACCCAAATCACTCACAATATCACCAAATACATTGTAAAACTGTTTCCATGCATCAAAAATACGAATTTTATTATATATATCAGTATATGAGGTAACAAATGCATTAATATTAATAATATAGCTGTATTCAACATTAAGGAATACATAAAATGCTCCTACTTTAGTTGACCTGAACCTCCCTTTTATCACAGCAACATCCTGCAAAATCCCTGCAGCCATCTGGCGAGCTTTTTCCAGATTGCCATTCGTGTATTTTAAGGCTTTGTTTATAAGCTGGGTTTGATCGCTAAATGAATCATACTGTGTAGTATCTGGCATTTATAGTTCAACCTCTTGTTCAGCTAGACTTTTTTCAATGATTTCATATTTCTTTTGAGGTGTTAATGTAATGATACGTTTAATACATTGAATAACCTGCTCTTTATACTGATAAGGAACCTCTAATATGAAATATCCATTTTCAAGATTATTAATAACAGTTACTTTATTTTCAGGAATTTTAAGCCCTAGTGAGGGTCCATAAAATTTTATAATATATTCAGGTGAAATGTACTTAATAAATAACCGTGAAACTCCCATCTTAATTCTACGCACAGGTTGAAATTGTTGATATTTTGATTTTATTAATTCATCAAACGAGGAAGGATTTTTGGCAATAATGATAACAATGAGGTCTTGAGGCAATTCAAGAACAAGAAAATAACTATATAGATTCTTATATGAAGCTAATAGCCCAAATAACGAATCATCCTCGCTTTCTTTCTTTTTAATAATCTGCTTCATAGCTTATTAGGAACATCTATTGATTAAAAAAATACATCATCATTGCATTTAATTCAATTATATTTGAAGTTGCATATTAATCAAGTATTTTACTAAATTGAATAAAATACACTATCTGTGTTTATCTTTCTTACAGCACGTATTGTAAATAAATTCATGAGCAAACCAAACGCTTCACTTTCAGGTATATGAAGAAATAATGCAATATCACTAGCTGTTGCCTGCTTGTTTATCACACAATATTCAATAATATCTTTTTCTATTTCAGAAATAGCCCCTAATGCATGGCAGCCATTTTTACATAATCTATCGGTTACTATAATATACCGCCTTTTCTGTTGCACCATTCCAATTACTTGATGAATAATATATTCAACATTGTCGGTTATATTGACTAATTTACAATAAAATGGGGTATCGTGTGTATGCGATAGCTCTATTAATGGAACTATACATTCATCAACAAAGGAAGCATCAACTGATCGTATCCCATTAAAATCAAGGATGACAACCTCATGTTCCCCTAGATGTGTGAGCTTTTGGCAAATTTTCTGCAACAACAGCCTACCAACATACCGTGTAAAAAGATCAGTACTTTTTCGTGTTACTGTTACAGATGCTGCCAATTTTTTAATTTCAATAACCATTCTTTCATCCAATAAGTGTGATGGAAATCTGCGTCCCTGGGAAAGTTGGGCAATCATCTTTAAGGAAGACATAACTCCCCTTTGCAGAACGCCTGTGATGCAACACGCTTATATATGCATTTTCTGAACGTAAAAAAATAGAACCCTTAAGCTGTTCCATAATGGCATTAACCTGACACAGTCCATATCCATACCTGCGTTTGCTAGAAAGTGGAGTAGTCAGCACAGATTCCAGAAGCCTTGCATGTGGCATTGCTTTAATATCGGGCATATATTCAAATGTGGCAGGGATTCCAATACCTGAATCAGCAATAGCTATTCTGAATATGCGTTCATTCAAATAAGTGTAACTCTGTATGGCAATGAATCCTGAGTCAAGGCTGTGTTCAAAAATATTCTGGCATAGTTCTGAAATAACAGTAACAAGATAGTCGACCATAGTCAATGTAAACCAATGTTTTAAAATTATAAGAGCCCGTTTCCTGAATGCAGCAATTACTTTCCCAATAACCCTGACACTTTCTTTTTCTTTTCCAGGGATCTCAACAACTTCAAGCAGCCGTGAAGAAGCTAAACTTCTCTTCAGTTGCTTTTGTTTTTCAAGAGTTTCATTGCAATCAAATATTTTATGCGAAAAGAAATCCATTCGTACAGCATACTGCAATATTTGTGCTGGTATACGATACAACGTCAATCGGTTGCCTGTCAGTCGCAAGTAATTTCGTCCAAGAAGAAGTAAGCATATCAATGAATAGGGATCAATAAATGTTACTTGCGATAGGTCTAGTCCTTTAACATTCTTCCCTACAATATGCTGATACAGGGCAATGACTCCTTCAAAGCTGAATGGGTCTTTGCATTGATCTGGGATTTGTATTATGCTCACTGAAAATCCTTATGATATTATTTAATAAAATGAGGACATATATGTTCCTTATTTATTATAATCGACATTTTATTATTAATTTTTCAACCCTTATCCAGATATTAAAAAGCCCAATAGATACTTACAAAGAAGGTTTGTGACAATAAAAGTGTGCCTCTAATGCATTTGCCGGTAATACATAATTCCTACAGTTCAGAATAAAATGATTCTTGCAATGCTATCATAAAATATTATACTATGTACATTTACTATTAAATTAGTATGTATTACTTACCTTGCAATATGCTGCAACAAATTTCAATTACAAATATTTTCATAGTATATTGACAAAATACTGTTATTGCCCTAATTAAAGAGAGTGGTATGCTAACTGAAAACGAAATTGAAAACCTGATAACAAAACTACGTAATAAATACGATGAATATGCGTCTAAATATAGCCCACACTGGTTCAATAAAGATGCTTTTGAAGAACGTTTACAAACTGCTTTGAGGAATAAATTCAATCTTGAAGCCTTTATTGTAGCAGAAATTGCTCATTTTGAAACATTACGAAAACGGTATGATGAGAAAAAAAGGGAAACCTCTTTCAGCAAAAAGGTAGATGCTCTCATACAAGAATTAACTGCAAAAATAAAAAAATACCCAAAGATTGAATTCCATCCCAAAGCTCATTTTGAGATAATGCACATGTATGGAGCATGTAATGAGTTACTTGAATATTATTTCCCCGTTCTTTGGATCATACTGGATGATCGTACCGCACTATGGGAATTTGAGCAGCAATTACAGTATTTATGTGCACACTCCTCAAACCGTTTTTCGCGGCGAATAGAAGATCACATTACACTATTACAGCGACCTCATATTACATACATAGAAATAGAGAAAGACAAAAATGAATACCTGAAAGAGTGTGCATTTGTATTACATAAAATACTGCAATGGCTTGATACTATAACCCCCACCGTAAGTAATAATCAGTGCATATCATTTGCAAAGCTGTATGTTCATGAAGAAAAACGCAAAAGAATAATCGCACTCTTTCATAATGATACACCACAATCTGCTGTAAAAAAGATCCACAGCCATATTTTGGGCATTATAGAAGATTTCAGGCTACAGGCTTTCAGGAAAGATTAAACTTTTTTTATACATATCAGTGTAACATCATCTTCCAGTGGTGCATATCCAGTAAATTCATACATGCTGCCGCATAAAGAGTGTAAGATCTCCACAGGATTTTCCTGTGCATATAAAAGAATTTGTTCTTTCAGCTTATCATTCCCATACAATGTACGTGTTTCCATATTTATTGATTCGGTTAAGCCATCAGTATACAGCAACAACATATCATCCTTATCTAATGTTATACTGCAATCACCGTATACCATATCATCAAATACGCCAATCAATCCACCTGTATTGGGAAGTTCTTCAATACTATGCGTTTTCTTTCTATATAAGTATAACGGTGGATGTCCACCTGATGCAAAAACTATATGCCCATCAGGCAACAATCTGCAAATTAATGCTGTTGCAAAATAATATAAACCTTTGCCGTCTCTCACCATTTGCCGGTTAACTTTTTGTAATATTTCCCCCGGAGATTTTTCATAACGGCTAAATGTACGTATAAGTGTTCTGATAGCATTACCAATGTACGATGAGGCTACCCCATGCCCTGATACATCACACAGAATAATTTGAAGCACCCCATCATCAATCGTAAATCCATCAAAAAAATCACCCGATATGTCTTCCGCTGGCAAGAACGTTGATGCAATTTCATATCCCTTCACATTCTTGAATTTAGGCAATTGTGCAACCTGTATCTGCCTTACTTTTGATATTTCATCAATATACATTTTATTCTGCTTACGCACATATTGGTGTATCTCAGTTCGGCTGATAACTATTTTTAATATCTCTGCCAGCAATCCAATGATGTTTTTTTCATCACTGCTAAAAGGCTCATTTCGTATTAAAAAAACAAAGCCATATTGTTGCAACGATACGCGTACACCATATATTTTGCTATGCGGACGTGAAAAATACATTACAGAATTTTGAGCTTGCACATATATTAATTTATTGAGTTGCGGCATAAACGCTTGTAACAACTCATGGGGTATTAATCGTATCAAAGAAAAAGTACCTGTTTTCACCGGGCTTGCAACAACCATCCCATCTATGGGGACTATATTTTTTACGTGCATGAGCATCGCTACCAGTGAATCGATATCATCAAGTTTAAGACATTGCCTGATATATTCATTGAGCTGGATTAACCGTTGTTTAATATGTTTCTGGTGTTCTACTGACCGTTCCAGTTTTCGTTTCATTTCTATCAGTACGGCGCAACGGCGCAACTTTGAAAAAAGGATAAATTTGTTAAACGGCTTAATAATGTAGTCCATCACGCCAATACTGTATGCCCTTACAAGAGTTTGCTCATCATCAGTTGATGTCAAAATATACAGTATAATATCGTCGTATTGTCTCTGGCTTCGTATCCATTTACACACATCAAGGCCATAAGCATCCGGCAACTGAAGATCAATTATTGCTATATCAGGATTAAATTCTTCTATTATTTGTTGGAATTGACTAAACGAAGTTGTACACTTAACGTGATAGCCTGCCAGCATTGCGACAAGCATTTTGCCTATAAACATGTCATCATCTAAAACAAGAATTTTTATTTGTTCAACTTCCATATCACCTTCATATTCCCAAACACTCTTTTATAGACCAGCAGCACAATTTTTTCAAGTGCATTTTTTAAAATCAATGCAACAAAAACATTTCTTTTTAGCTGTGCATTATTTATATGAACTATCTGACAAACACTTAAAAACTTTTATTGAAATTATTTACCCTTTGATGTACATATACCTACATACAATTGTGCAATTTTTATTATAAAAAACATTCACCATAAAGTAGTGAATATTTTTTTCTGGAGGTACAAACATGCTTATTGTGTATAGTATTATAATTATTGTGGTACTAATTATTATAAAGAGAATGGTAAAGATTGTTCCTGACGATTCCATCTGCATTATTGAAAAAAATTTACGGTACCATACAACCTTAAAGCCAGGAATTCATATTATAAGTCCTTTTGTTTCGGCGCGAATTGTACCTGTTGAAAAAAGGGAAAGCGTACCGGTAACACAAGAAATTTTTTTTGGCGATAGCTCCGGTCAACAACTTACTGTAAAAGCAACATTTTTATTATGGGATCCATATACTCCATTTTTTACTTTTGAAAAATTAGACGAAGAGATGAGCACCAAAGCAATACAGGAACTATCAAAAATTGCCGCAGGGTATACAAAATCAGAATTTGAGAAAAATTTAGATATAATTAAGAAAAAATGCCTTGAATTATTAAACCAGTTTGGAGAAGAGTACGGTATTGAATTTGTAGACTTAGATATTTCAGTATGATTACCGTTCAGAAATTAGCTAAACGATTTGGTAACACACTCCTTTTTGAAGATGTTACTTTTACCATAGGCCACAAGGAAAAGGTAGGTCTTGTTGGTCGCAATGGTCTGGGTAAGACTACATTGCTTAAAATCATTGCAGGTATCGAACAGCCCGATGAAGGCAGTATAACCATTCCACGCCACTACACCATTGGATACATGTCACAGCAACTTCATTTCACCAAAGACATCGTACGCGATGAAGCATTATCATTATTGCCCGAATCAGAACAGCATGAATACTGGCGAGCTGAAAAAATACTTTCAGGATTGGGATTTGACAATACCGACATGCTGAAAAAAGTATCCCAGCTTTCTGGGGGATATCAGGTTAGACTGCAACTGGCAAAAACATTAATACTTAATCCTGACATGCTTCTTTTAGATGAACCAACTAACTACCTTGATATCACCTCAATCCGCTGGTTAGCTCGCTTTTTACAAAACTGGAGGGGAGAACTTTTATTTATCACACATGACAGAGCTTTCATGGACTCCATTGTTACTCACACTCTGGGTATTCATCGCAACAGGATAAAAAAAATCAAAGGTAATACCCAACAGTTTTATGAGCAGATTGCACTAGAAGAAGAAATCTATGAAAAAACCCGCATCAATGATGAACGCAGGCAAAAAGAAATAGAAGAGTTTATTTCCAGGTTCAGAGCAAAAGCCCGGCTGGCAAATCTAGTGCAATCGCGGATAAAGACAATTGAAAAGATGCAAAAGAAAGAAAAGCTGGTGCAGTTAAAAAATCTAGATTTTGAATTTAGGTATAAGCCTATATCATCAAAATATGTTGTGCAGGTGGATTCAATTTCTTTTGGGTATGGCGAAAAACTTCTTATTCAAAATCTGTCTTTTTCAGTTGCTGCGGACGATAGAATCTGCATAATAGGTCCCAATGGCAAAGGCAAGACTACATTGTGTAAACTCCTTGCTGGCACCTTGCAGCCACACTCAGGTTCAATCACAAAAGCACTGGGTGTAGAGATAGGATATTTTGAACAAACAAATATCGCAACATTAAATCCCAATGCTACAATTGAAGATGAGATTGCCTCCAGTGACCCTGATAACAACAAACAGAGAGCTCGCACTATCTGTGGATCATTACTTTTTGAAGGAGATGATGCATTAAAACCTGTTGCAGTCCTTTCAGGAGGTGAAAAGAGCCGCGTACTTTTGGGCAAAATTCTGGTTAGACCAATAAATCTTCTCATTCTGGATGAGCCAACAAACCATCTTGATATGGAAGCATGTGATGCTCTCCTAGAAGCACTGGACAGCTTTGAAGGCGCTGTAATACTGGTTACTCACAATGAACTTTTACTGAGAGCTATCGCACAGCGATTAATTATTTTCCAAAATAACACCGTAACCTTTTTTGAAGGCGACTATGAACGCTTTTTAGAAAAAGTTGGTTGGGCCAATGAGTTAGACATGCAAAAATCTGATGATTCCAATCAGCTTGAAAACAAACGCAATAAAAAAGAATTACGGAAATTGCGTTCAAAACTGCTGCAAGAAAAATTAAGTGAGTGCAAGCCCCTTCAGGACCAAATAGCTGAGATTGAAAAATCAATTACACACTACGATACTCTATTGAAGCAATATAATGCAGATATTATCATTGCTTCACAATCACAACAAAGCAGTGAAATTCAGCGTTTATCAATTGAAATACGCAAAGTGGAAAAAACTCTGAATACCCTTTACGATGAGCTTGAAGAGCTTATTGAACAATACGAAGAGAAAAGCAGACACTATGAACGGTTGCTTCAAGAGTATGCCTAATACAACTGCCATGTATTAGATTGCCACATCATTGCTTTTTATTTTTTCAAACTCTTAACCGCATTTTCCAATACTGTTCGTAATTCATCTGGAGTAAATGGTTTGGGAATATAGTCAAAAGCCCCTGCCTTGAGCGCTTGCCGTGCTGTTTCTACAGTAGCAAAACCAGTAAATATTATCACTATTACTTCCGGATGTCGTTTTTTTATTTCCTCTAATAGTTGCATGCCATCCATTCCTGGCATCATTAAATCAGTAAGCACAATATCAAATTTTTTCTTTTCAAGATGTTCCAAAGCAGTTTGTCCTGAATAAGCTGTTTCAACCTCATAATCAAGCTTTTGCAATACTCTAAGACAGCTTTTAAGCACAATATCTTCATCATCTACTATCAATATTTTAGCTAGTACATCCTTCATGGCCTACACCTATCACGCTTTTTGAAATACTGGGTATTCTTCTTTATTTTTTGCAAGAGGAAAAGTAATGGTAAAAACTGTTCCCTTACCTACTTCACTTTGCACATCGATGTTACCATGATACCGTTTAATTATGCCGTAGGTTACTGCCAGCCCCAAACCAGTACCTTTCCCCTGCTCCTTTGTGGTAAAAAATGGATCAAATATTTTATCCAGATGTTCCTCTTTAATACCTATACCTGTATCTGAAACAATAATAGTTATACTGTCATTATGAAAATTATACCTAGTTTTTACTGTTAGTGTACCCCCCTGCGGCATGGCATCTGCTGCATTCATAGCAAGGTTGTTTATAACCGATTTGAATTGATTTTCATCGATATACATATCGGGAACATCGGGATCCAGTTCTTTATTGATGACAATGTTATGGAAGTTAACATGCTTTTCAAGTATAACCAGCACTTCATTTATCAGAGTATTAATATTTCTGCGCTTTATATCCGGTTTAGTTGAACGTGCAAAATCAAGAATATTACGCACGATATCCCTGCACCGGAGGGTTTCCTTTATGATAACTCGCAAATCCTCCTCAAAATCTGTATCTTTAAGATCTTCCAAAAGTAGCGAACTATAGGTAAGAATAGCTGTAAGAGGATTGTTTATTTCATGAGCTATCCCCGATGCCAGCCTCCCAAGCGAAGCTAACTTCTCAGACTGCAATATCTGGTTCTGTGTCTGTTCTTTCAGCTTTCGGTCTCTTTCTTTTATTGCATCTATCATCTGATTAAATGTATAACACAAATAACCAATCTCATCCTCGCTTTCTATTTCAATATGTGTATCATAGTTGCCATTGATTACTGATTCTGAAGCATTTACCAGTGTTCGTACAGGTTTTATTATAATATTCAAAAGATACAATGAAATCCCCACCGCAACAATTGCTATTAAAATAGTAATTGCAGCAAAGTTAACTGTTGAACTGGCTTTGATCTCATCAAATTTTTTTTCCAAGATTCCCACATATAGAATGCCAATTGGTTTATTATATACATTTAACAATGGCTTATATGCAGAGATATACCAGTTGCTTACAACAAAGGCTTTATCCCACCACAGCTTGCCCTGTAATATCACCTTATTGTATACTTCCTCAGAAAGCAAAGTGCCAATCGCCCGACTCCCATCAGGTCTTTTTACATTGGTACATATTCTCACATCGTCCAGAAATATCGTTGAGGTACCAACATCTAAGCCATTAATCTTTTCATCTTTAAAAACTAGATCTTTTATCTGGTCAACAATACCATTATAATTATTTAAAATACGTACACCATAAATAATTCCAATGAAATTATTTTTGTAAAATATTGGTATAGTGACCCGTATAGCAAGAGCATCAACAACTTTTGTTCGTTCAACTTTCCGTGATTTTGGCGTAGGTACTATTTCAATAATTACTTTTTTTGCAATATCTTCACCTTCTCTTTCAAGATGTGCATGAGAAACAATATCAGTACCTTCACAGGGGATTTTATTTTTCATTACATATGAAATATGATTATCATCCGAGACATCATCGCCATATAAATTATTATTAGCACGTGCAATTACCCTGCCCTTAGCATCAGTTATGTTGACAATATCAATACCCAATTCTCTCTGTACCTCTCTGCATTTATTGATTAATACCTGCCTGTTATTATTAATAATTGCTAATTGAATATATTCCAGCAGAGCAATATGCTTGAGCATTTTGCTTTTCAGCGCTATTCTGCTATTATAAATAAAGTCAGCTGTGTCTAAATCCTTTAATACAATATCAAACGCCTGACCAACAACATGCTTTTCAATTGTCCATATACCTACAAATGTTGATGCTATCCCCGACAAAAGAACAATGGAAAGTATACTTATAAATAATTTGAATCTAATCTGTGTAGCAAATCGTTTTCTCATGATTTTAATGAAACGCGCATTTAATATTGCTTAATATAATAAATTATGTTGCATATATTTTGCAATCTTTTTACTAAAATTATACTATAACCAAAATTAAATTATTACCTCCATCACATCCTCTAGTATAGAGATTATACGATGTACACTATTAATAGAAAAAGAACCGGAATATCAGAACCTGACATTCCGGCTTTGCGATTGTAAACAGGTTGTTGTGATACTATATGCACATCACTGTAAACTCATACATACTTTTTAATTTTTTCAATCAACTCATCTATTCGTACAGGTTTTGTCAAAAAATCATTAATTCCTGGGAGGAATGATTGTTCCTCATTCAGCGAAAAACGTGAATTGGTCACTTGATTAATTGCAGTCAACATTATAATTGGCACATTTTTCACATCCTTATATTTTGAATCCTCTCTGTTGCTGCGTATCTGGTAGGATATTTCAAATCCCGCTGTGTCAGTCTCCATCATAACGTCAAGAATCATAAGGTCAGGACGATATGACAGTAGCTTTTTCAAACCTTCAGCACCGCTATATGCCACTTCCACTTCATATCCATTCATACTCAAAGCCTGTTTTAAGCTTTCTACAAGGTCTTTATCGTCATCAACTAATAATATTTTTTTAGCCATTTTAGTATACCCCACCTGCCAAATTTTAATCATAGAGTAACTGATATATTACATTTCTTTCTTCCCATGCCTTTGTTCTCTGATAGATATCTATTGGGAATTCAATCTGCTTCAATTCAATAGGAGAAGCCTTTTTATCAACAAGGCCTAATGCTAACGCAACACCATAGATAATTGCTTCCGGCCTTGGAGGACACCCGGGTATAAAATAGTTAACTGGAATTGCCTTATCAGCACCACCAGTAACATTGTAGGTATCAAACCAGCACCCACCACCAGTTGCACATGAACCAATACCAAATACAAGTTTAGGTGATGGCATAGCATCATACGCTTTTTTTACCAGCGGGAAGGTAGGCCTGGTAACAGCACCAGAAATAAGCATCACATCAGCATGCCGGGGGGATGCAACAAGTTTAATACCAAACCGTTCCACATCGTAATACGGAGTCAATACATTCAATATTTCAATATCACACCCATTACATGCACCAGAATTGCAGTGGTATACCCATAATGATTTTGGAAATGCCTTCTTTGCTAATTTTCCCAACATGGCTATTCTCCTAATTTTTCAGGCCTTTTATAAGACTTGGTTTTTTCATATAGTTGTTTATCAAATGTCTGAGAAGAAACAGGAATAACTGCCCGCATTTCTAAATTGTCATAACGATATCCCAAATACGACAACTTATCAATTGCATTTTTGACTTCATGGTCAAAGCACCTGCCGCACCGCTGGCAAGTTAACATGAAAAGCTCTATTGTTTCATTAATATCCCGCTTATCATCCGTTGCCAGCTCATACTGTGGAGTCATTGTTATAGCTTTTTCGGGGCACAGGTCAGCACAGCGGCCACAGTAGGTGCATCGTGAACCATCATACATCATCACGCGGAGCTCATTGCATAAATCCCGCACCAGTATTGTACGAGCGGGACAGTGATTGGCACACCCGCCACATCCTATACATTTATGATGATCCCAATAGGGCTGCCCCCTGAAGTTCTCAGGCACAGGCCTTGGTACAAAGGGGTAGGGCATGGTAACAGTTCCAGGCTTTGTAACCACAAATAGCTGTTTTATTTTACTTATAAGCCACACGATCGTTCTCCTTGCTTTTTTAAATTTAAATTCCGTATACGCTCAGTGCAATAGTACACAGTGATATGAAAATCAACACTGCATAATATTTCACTGCCTGGTCAATTCGTAACCGTGGGTTAGTAGATCCCACTAATGCAATGAGTACAAAGATAAGTGCAACAGCCACCAGCTGTAATATAAGATCAGCTATAAATATCCCTGTATAGATAAACGGCATGAATACTGTCACAAAAAGCATTGCATAAAACATCTGTTTCAACATCATTGAATATTTAAACAGTGCATAATTAGGTCCACTGTATTCAATAAAAGGTCCTTCTAATATTTCAACTTCTGCTTCAGAGATATCAAATGGCTGTCGAGCAACAAACGCCTGCAATGCCATGAGATACACAATCAGCATAAGCACCACTGACCATGAATACCCTGTAGAAAGAATACTGAACATGCTCACATCAATAGCTAAGCTTTTCATCTTCACAGCACCTAATATAAAGGTCATAGCTAAGATTGGCTCTACCATAATCATGGTAATCATTTCTCGGCTTGCTCCAATCATTGCATATGCATTCTTGCTTGACAATGCACCAAGCAATATAGATATGCCTGCTAAGGTTAATAAATATACGATAGTGATGACATCAGCATACTGTGTTAAATAATTTGGCTTAAAACCAATGGGAACTATTGTTACAACTGCAGTCACAGCTGCAAAAGCCATCATGGGTGCTAATTTGAATGCCCAGTTATCACTTACTAGATTATCCTTGCCTAGAAGCTTAAGTAAATCTAAATAAGGCTGGTAGATAGGTGGTCCCTGCCGTGACTGTACCTTAGCAGTGAGCTTTCTAATTATACCCTCATACAAGGGTGCCAGTCCCAAAAACACAATAATGTTAAGAAGTATTAAGAGAATATCCATATGCCACCTGCCTTATACTTTTTTGCTTCTTGACAGACTTTCAAGCTCTTCATTGCTAAGGATGGTTTGCTTGCCAGTCTTAAGATCAATCAGTGCCATTCTGTCAGTACACGAGAAGCACGGGTCTATACTGCCAATGATTATTGGCGCATCAGCTAATTGATTGTTAAGCAACATCAATGGAACACCCTGCAAGTTAGGATACGTGGGGGCACGTACACGCCAACGATCTGCCCTATTCTCTTCACCAGTGATAACATAGTGTACAACCTCACCACGTGGCGCTTCAACAGCTGATATTGAATGTACCAACGGCTTGATAGGCTCATCAAATTCATATAATAAAGGTTCATCAACAGGCATATCCTTTAACACTTGCCTGATAATTTTAATGGATTCAAATGTTTCAAGGATACGTACAAGAACGGTTCCCCATACATCACAGGTATCCACAACCGGGACATCAAATTGTACTGCATCATAAGCAGCATAGGGATGGTCACGGCGTGTATCGATATCTACTCCTCTTGCGCGAGCAACAGGGCCAACCAAACTCCACTTGATTGTATCCTCTTTTGAAATATACCCAACACCTTTTGTTCTTCTATGAATGGCAGTGTCGCCAACTATTGCATTCTTAATTGCAATAAGTTCTTTTTCTACTTTATCCATGACATTTAAAATATCATCCTTATGTGGCAATATATCGCGCCTTACGCCACCAATGATAATCATGCCATAGGTCTTTCGATTACCGGTAATCTTTTCTGCAAGCCACATTACAGGCTCACGCACACGCCATGAATGCATAAATACTGTATCAAACCCTATCAAGTGACCTGCAACCCCCAACCACAGCAGGTGCGAATGGATTCGTTCAAGCTCAAGCATAAATGTACGGATATATTCAGCTTTCCGAGAAATTTTAATACCCGCTGCTAACTCAACCGATTGCGAATACGATGTAGCATGTACTGATCCGCAAATACCACAAATACGCTCTGCAATAAACGGTACCTCATTATATGTTACCTGAGTGGTACACAATTTTTCAATACCACGATGTGTCATAAAACCACGGTAATCACAACCTTTAATTGTTTCACCATCAACATACACTGCAAAATGTGCTGGTTCATGCAGTGTTGGATGGAATGGACCAATAGGAACAGTGGTACATCCTTCAGGTGCCTCATCAAGCTGGTATGCCACATCCTCAGCTGCAGGCGGCATTAAATTCCAGGGAACTTCTTTGCGAAGAGGGTATATCCCTTGAGGCCAATCATCAGCCAGAATTAGTCGTTTTGGCTTTGGATGACCTTCAAATTGCATGCCAAGCAAGTCCATATATTCACGTTCTGACCACCCTGCATTAGGAATATCAGGAGTGATGGAATCCACAACAGGCTTATCAGCAGGGACTTTAGTTCGTATACAGCAGAAGATGTTATCTTTATCAAAACTAAAGGTATGTACTAAACCCAATGTATTATCTCTGGCTATATTATCGTACCCTATGCTTACCATGTAGCGGGCACCCATTGCAATTACTTCATTGCATATTTCCCGTATATTTTTTTTATCAACATCAACAAACAACCGCGTTGCAAGTGGTGTTTCAAAGCCCTTGACAGAGCCTTTGAACTTTTCCTTTAAATCCTTTTTAACTTGGTCTATCGATGGCATATTCTACCTCTTATTCATAAATGTTGTATTATTTCACATTACCACCTGTCCACCACAGCATGGACTTTAATGCTGCAAACATATGCCTGTCTTTATATCTATTGTTATTATTAAGGTCCTGATATCCACACAACCATGTTGGCATAACTTTTTCTTGTGAACCTGCACTCTTTCTGACTATAAAGGCAACAGCAAATCCAACAATCACTATCAATATCACAACTAGTGGGACAGCAATTGCATTTGCATACTGCATACCTGGCACGTTAATTGAAACACCCATAGCGGAAGTAAATACAGCATTGTGTGCCGACAATTCATTGAAGGAACTCTGCACTATTGAACCAGATGAAGACTTGAATATATCTGTAATTGTATCATAATATATAAAAGGGATAACCCCTTGGACTATACATAACAGAGCCAAAATAACTTTTGGCAAAAGCATCTTCCAGGATACTTCCTGTGGTTTATGCTCAACATTCCATTCTATGCCAGTTGAAGCAAATGACATTCCAAAAAACTTAACATAGCATGCAAGCGTCAATGCGCTGGTAAACAGAGCAATGATCCCAAACAGTGCAAGGAAGAATATCTGACTGCCACCAAGCAGTGTTGCTGATATTATTGTCCACTTGCTTGCAAATCCGCTGAAGGGAGGAACACCAGCTATCGACAATGAGGCAATCCCTGCAATTACTGCACTTGCTGGCATATATTTTAAAAGACCACCCAACTTATTAAGGTCTTTTGTATGAGTTTCATATAATATACTGCCTGCGGTAAGGAAGAGCAGCCCTTTAAATATGGCATGATTTAATACATGATACAATATTCCAATGATGACCACAAACGATAGCATCTGTACAAACATGTTGTTGCTGTGGTACATATACAAACCAGCCCCAATAGCCAGAACAATGTAACCTATCTGGCCAATGGAGCTGTATGCAAGCAGACGTTTTGCATCGCTCTGCTTTAAAGACTGGGAGGTACCAATAAACAACGTTACTACACCAAAAGTTGCTATAATAGCTCCCCATACAAGAGGATTCACAGTATGCCCTTCATGAGGAATCATCCAGAAAAATGTTCGTACTATACCATAAATACCAGTTTTAATCATAACGCCACTCAGCAATGCACTAATAGGGGATGGTGCAATTGAATGTGCATCTGGCAGCCATAGTTGACCAAATGGGAATACACCAGCTTTAAAACTAAAGCCTAATAATAACAGAGTATACACCAGCACAGGAACTGTTCCGCTGGTTGCTCCAAGCTTCTGCGTCAATGTATGTACAGAATCTCCCATAGCAGAGCCATTGATAAGGAATGCACCCGCAACTATAAACAACCATGCAAGCTCCATAAGGATTAAGTATTTATTTGCATTACGGACATTTTGCTTTTCTTTATATTCAAAGCGGATCAAAAAGTATGATGCAATAGTCATAAGTTGCCATGCTACAGTAAACCCAATACTTAAATCATCAACAGTTACTATACCAATCATTCCAAGAATAAATAATGGGAAGTTTATGTAGTAAGGACGCAGGGAATAGTCCTTATAATGTTCCATATAATCAATGGAGTACAGTGCACTCATCACTGCCATAAAGGATATAATGGCAATGAAGAACCCTGAAAACGCATCTATCAAAAAATAGATTGGCACAGAGCCAAAATATATTGCCTGTGTCTCAGATGATTTCTGTACAAAAATTGCAATATACGCCACATAGAGTAGCAACCCTGCTGCAATTGCTACTATAACTGTGTTTATCCAGCCTGCTAATTTTCTTTTAGAAGCTATGAGCGGCACAATGATACTTGCTCCAAGCAATATAGCAAAAGCCAGTAGTAACGTAGCATAAAGATCAATGTTCATACACACACTCCTTTTGGTTGCTCATAATTGATGCCTGAACCATAGTAACAATTGAATTTACTTTATCTTTTATAATGGGCGATAGTCCCTTTCCAAAATCATTATGCTTGATAACTATACCCAGCATATATACATCTTTGCCAGATGTCTCCAGTATTTTACATGACATCCGCAATGCCAGTTTGTGCGTTGATACATCAAGGCCTGTTTCAACAAAGTCACTGAGTTTGCCGAATACAACAGTGCCTTCATCTGCATCAGCTTCTATTGCATCGATAATTATCACATTTTTGCAATTTGACTGGGCTATAGCAAAACAGTAGCTTTCAATAATGTCTTCAACATTGAATATCACAATATGAGGATCTTTTACTGTTGATGCCAGTGCATCAACAATGTGAAGACCCACTGCATCATCACACCTATAGTAATTCCCTACTCCCACAATGCAAGTAGTGTCTTTGAAAATATTTTGCATTGTCTGCATACAACTCATATCTGCTCACCCAGCGTCTTAATTTGGCGATAGGTATACACAGGCCCATCAGTGCACACCAGGGTCCTCCCGATGGCACAGTGCTGACACTTTCCCACGCCGCACTTCATATGCCTCTCTAACGTTGAGATTATCATATCATCTTTGATCCCACGCTGCATAAGCTCTTTGATGACAGCATTAAACATCACTGGAGGCCCACATACAAATGCCACAGTGTTTTCAACAGGTATCTCTACTTTATCAAACAGTGTTGTGATTATACCTACATTGCCCTTCCATTCAGGGGTACCATTATCAACAGTAATGAATGTTTCAAAGCCCTCAATTTTTTGCCATTGATCCAGCATATACTGGTACATCAAATCCTGTGGGGAACGTGATCCATACAGGAGCAGTATTCTGCCAAAGTCTTTCCTGTGCTGTAACACATGAACAATTGATGACCGTAACGGTATAAGGCCAATACCACCTGCCACATAGATGACATTTTTGCCTTTTATTTCTTCAAACGGGAACCCGTTGCCAAATGGCCCACGTATCCCTACCTTATCACCCACCTGCAGATCATGGAGCGCGTAAGTTACTTTACCAATTCGTCGCACAGTAATGTGAAATCGGTCGTTTTCAGGGCTTGGTGGCAGTGACACGGCAAATTCACCCGCACCAAATACAGTGCACATAATAAACTGGCCGGATTTAAACTTGAAATTGCCATCAATCTCCTTATTATCAAATCTCAAATAAAATGTTTTTACATCAACTATTTCATCTTTGATCTCTTCAATTGTGGCAATCTCAGGAACGGTTACTATTTTCTGTTCGCTCATAGCAATCACCTATTCATGAATTTCTCTTCGGATATATGTTACAACATTTGGCAACCCTATATCGCCAGGACATACCCATGCGCAACGACCGCATCCCACACATCCTGGCCGCAAATATTTCTTTGACTGTGAATATGATAACTTGCAGAAAAACCTCTTATTTCTTCTGTCCTCAATAGGCTTTCGGGGATTATGGCCTCCTGCCATTCTTGAATACCCTTCGTATGAACATGAATCCCATGTACGAAGCCTTAAGGTATTTCCTGCAAGTGTGTTGGCATCATTTATATTAAAGCATGTACATGTAGGGCACACATACGAACATGCACCACATTCAATACATTGATTGCCAATATATTCCCATATCTCTTCTTTTATGAATCCTGTTGTCACCCTATTCATGACACGTGATACCCATGCTTTTGACTCTGTAGCTATATCTTCAAACATGGTAATTGATTTTTCCACTAGCTTCTGTTTTTGTTTCAGGTGTTCGTCAGTAGCTTCAGAAAATTTAAATGAGTCAATGAATGCCTTTCCTTTTTCACTGCCAACCTCAACCAGGTAACTATCGCCTAAATCCGTAAGGTTTAGATCATACCCTTCCTGTGCTGCAGGGCCACTGTCAGTACACACACAAAAACACTGTTTAAATGGAACCACACAGGTATTGGCTACTATGAACATACGGCTACGGTGATGGCGATAGACCTCATCAACAAATTCTTGCCCAAGGAAAAATCTGTCAATGCACTGTAGTCCCGTTAAGTCACATGAGCGCAGGCCAAACAGCGCCTTTGGTGTATCATCAAACACCATCGCGATGTCTACCTTTTTTGCGCTTTTATCATATTTATATTGCATGATAGTTTCAAGATGCGGAAATACAACATGCTTTGGTGGATTAGTTGGGATGGGTGCTTCCAGATTTACCATATCTGCACTTGTTTTATCAAAGAAACACTGCCCAAATTTTTCATCCAGATATGGGCCGTATACGGTATACTTTTCTTCTAAGGCTTTTGCTATTTTCTTTACATCATTTTTCTTAATCAGATACATATCACACCTTCTCAATTCGTACTGGGATAGTTGCTTCTTCGCCCTGTGACACAATGTCACTATATGCTAACAAAAATGATGCAATTCCCTCTCTGATAAAATAGGGAACATACGCTGTACCGGGAGCAACATCATCCGAAACCATAACCATTGCCTTCATGCTTGCCTTTTCAGCAACCACCTTGACCGGCCAGCGGTCACGCACTCCAATTTTTTTTGCATCTTCAGGAGCTATCGCCACATACCCATCAGGGTATAACAGCAATGTGGCATTGTACTCACGCAGTGGAATAAATGTCTTATGCATAATGTTGTTCTGATGCCAGTAATGCTGTGCTTTCCCCAACATAAGAAGATAGGGATAGCTTTCGGTTGCCTGTACTGCTGCATACGGTTTTTGTGGAAGTATAAACGAAACTTTTTCAGGAATACAATATTTTGTTCCCTCTGGATTCTTCTTGGTGCATGGCCACTGTACTCCCTGTTTTTTTGCAAGCAGCTTATAGCTTATCCCTTCATAGGTAGGTGTAAGCGAAGCAATCTCGTCCATTATGTCTGAAGGGTGCTGGTAATTAAATGCAGTACCAGCTGCCTGCGCTATTTCACTGGCAAGTTTCCACAGTGGCAACACATCAAATGAAGGCTCGCACTTCTTTGATGCAAGCTGAACACGACGCTCGGTGTTGGTAAATGTACCATCAGTTTCAATATAGGTTGCAATGGGAAGCACTACATGTGCAAACTCTGCAACTTTATTAGTAAAAGCACCAATATAAGCAACAAATGGCAATGACTTCAATCGGTCTGCATATTTTACAATACCATCATCATGATCAACAATTACCAATGCCTTAAGTGGTGATGCACTATCGGTAAGAAGCTGCTCAACTGTCTTACCTTTTGATGCTGGTAAGGCACCCCACATTTTCTCAAATTTCTTCCTTGCTTGAGCATCATCAATACTTTGAAATCCGGTGAGCAAATCAGGCGCACACCCCATATCAAAGCTGCCCTGCAGATTGTTTATGCCTGCAATTGGATTTACACCACAGCCTTCCTTACCAATCTTATCTGCTAGTACAAATACATTGTAAATTGATGCGATGGTATCATAGCTTAAACCTGACACACCTGAGGTGAAAAATACAGCAGCACTTTTTGATTTTACCAGCTTTTCAGCAACAAATGCTATTTCACTTTGCAACACTCCTGTTTCTTTTTCTATTGAATCAAACTGTATGGAGGATAGATATTTTTTATATTCATCATAATGTGCCGATCCCGTTTTCCCCAAATTATTTTTATCAATATAATAACCAATTGCATCAAATACTTTCCGCATTGTACCCGGTTTGATATTGATAAACTTTTTAGAAAGTTTTGCAATCTTGGTCATACGGCTGTCGATAGTTATAAGTAAAGAACCATTGCGAGCTGCATAATGCAATTCACTACCAATAATAGGATTCTGTGTAGTTATATCCATTCCTGCCACAATGAGCACTTCAGCCTTACGAATGTCCTCAAGCGAACCTAACATTCCTGCAAAACCAGTACCATTGTACAGGACGTCAAGGCTATTCCGGTGACCTGATTCTGCCTGTATGCTGATATTGTTGGTTTTAAAAGTTAAGCGAGCCAGCTTCATTAGTGCAAAATTGTCTTCATTGGATGAACGTGGAGAAGCATAAAACGCAATCTCTTCAGGTTTATAGGATGATAATGCTGAAACAAGTTTGGCGATAGCATCTTTATAATTAACTTCTCCACTATCCCTGATATAGGGCTTCACAATACGCTCCTGTGTACCAAGCAACTCATGAATGTTCCAGCCTCGTACACACAACCTTCCTTTGCTTACTGGATGTACTCGAGAGGGGAAAACTCCCTGCACAGATGTGCCATTGACTTTTAGATAATGACCACATCCTGTCCCACAAAAGGTGCATACACCTGGCATATAACTCATAGATTATCCTCGCTCACCATAATGAAATTC
Organism: Spirochaetota bacterium; assembly: GCA_026414805.1. Taxonomy (NCBI): domain Bacteria; kingdom Pseudomonadati; phylum Spirochaetota; species Spirochaetota bacterium. Next base: position 28,207 of record JAOAIH010000009.1, read on the forward strand.
AAATTCATAAATAAATAAAGAATGTGCCATAAATTACTATTCCTTGTTCTCTGACATGAATATGGCACATTCCAAGGACATTGTAAATAGGGAATTTTATTGTTTTTGTTATAGGGGAATTTGCTTATGCGTTGAACTATAAATTGTTTATTTTAATTTTAATATTTTCATCAAATTTCAATAGTGTTAGTATGAGATTACTGCCATACAATATAAAATACTATCTACAGTAGCTCTATTTATCATTCCTAATTCACTAAATGTTCCCTTACCCACTCAATTGCATATTGCAAAAGATCCTGTGATGACTCTAAGTGCAATTTCATTTTAATCTTTTCACGAACATTCTCAACGGTTTTCACACTTATATGCAATTTCTGTGCAATATGTTTATTGCCTAATCCATGCCCAATAAGCTGGAAAATTTCAAATTCCCTATTGGTAAGCGACTCCACCGAACTGTCAATCTTTCCTTTATCTGACAATGATTGAACCATTTGTTCTTTCATATCGCTTGACAGGTATATATCCCCTTTGAGTACTGTATATATGGCATTAATTATTTTATCAGGTGCTTCCTGTTTCATAAGATACCCTCTGGCACCCGCTTTTATTGCTCGTTCTGCATATAACTTTTCATCGTACATTGATAGCACCAATGCAGGCAATTTTGGAAAACGCTGTTTTAAAGCTTTTACAAGCTCAATGCCACTTGTCCCATTTAATGATATATCAACAAGAATACAATCTGGTATCTTCTTATTAACAACCTCAATAGCCTCATCCGCTGATTGAGCTTGGCCTATTACTTCCAAATTCTTCTGTGAATTTATGAGCTGTTGCAACCCCTGCCGTACTATTGGATGATCATCAACAATAACAACACTGTATTTTTTACCTGATTTAGGTTTGTCTATCACTGCCCTCTGCGGGCCCTTTTGTATTGTACATTGAATTATTGTGCCCCCATTTTTATTATTCTGTACCTGAAATGAGGCATTAATAATCCATGCTCTGTACTGCATAATGTGCATGCCCATCCCCTTGGTTAAATCAACCTCATCCGGTATGCCTTTCCCATCATCCATTACTTTAAGATAATAGTACATAGTATCTTCAGAAACAGTGACAGCAATATTTTTGGGCTTGCCATGCTTCACAGCATTATTTAACGCTTCGCGTATAATATAATACACATGTACTGTATCTATTGTTTCATCTATATTGCTTGTAATATTCCACTCCAGAATGGCTTTGATTGAAAAGTTTTTATTTATGTCAGCAATCATCTCCTGCAGTGATGAATACAATCCCTTGTTGTTTAAATCAACCGGGCTCAATCCCCTTGCAATAAGGCGTGTTTGCTCAATAGCCTGATGTACCATATTTTGTATTTCTGCAATTTCATCTGCTTCTTGAGGGTAATTATTTTTTAATTTCAATCTCAACATTTCGGTTTTAAATATTATGCCCGCCAGATGCTGACCTAACCCATCATGTAAATCTCGAGCAATACGATTACGCTCCTCTAAATTTGCCTGAAGTATCTTTTTTTCAAGTTGCTTCTTTTCGGTTATATCAATACCTATAAACATATAGTAATCAAATTCATCATTACTGTATACAGGCCTTGCATGCCACTGCACAATTTTTTCTTCACCGCTTTTTGTATTAATTGAACATTCAAAAACTCGAGTTGCCTTTGTCTTTTTCATTGTAGACAGTTGATGTCTGAATGCCTTTTGCCCAAAATCAGGTATAAACAGATCACAACATGTTTTGCCAAGTATCTCATCTAGTACAAATCCTGTGGCCTGTAACATAGCTTTATTGCAGGTAAGGATATTCCCTTCCTCGTTCAGCGTGATAAAATATGCTGGTGCAATATCTTCTAAATTCTGAATGATATCCAGCCCTTTTTTTAGTTTTTCTTTTGTTTTCTTAACATCAGTAAAGTCACGTGCAATAATTGAACAACCAATAATAGTATTAAACTCATCACGCAACGGTGAGATAGTAAGTGATAGATTATGGATGGCACCTTTTTTATCCAACCCTTCTGTTTCGTAATGATCTATCGCTTCATTTTGTTTAATTAATTTTAATAACTGGTCAAATTCATCTGGCCTGTAAGGAGGCGATAGTATACTGATATCGCAGCCAACCACTTCATCAAATGAATACCCAAAAATATATTGCGATGCTTTATTCCAGCTTGCTATCTTGCCATCTAATGTTATCCCAATGATTGCATCATCTGAGTTATCAAGTAAAATGGATAACTGGTTGCGTACCTGTTCAATGTGCTTTCGTTCAGTAATATCACGCGCCACACTCAATATTGCATTTTCGTTGAGATAGTAAATGATGGTGCTCACAATTTCAACAGGGATAGTAGTGCCGTTTCTATCAACAAATGAGGTCTCATAAGGGTCTGTATTTTCAGCAATGGACTGCAAATAGTGGTGGATCCTGTCACTATCGCCCTCTGCTGTTAATTGTTGCATAGTCATAAGCTTTATTGCATCATGTGAAAAACCAAGTCGATCACATGTGGTATTATTCACCTCCAATATTGAACCATCGCGTCTGTGAATAATAACCATATCAGATATGCTGTTAAACAGTGATTTGTAGCGCATCTGCGAAGCAAGTAACTCACTGGTCCTTTGTAATACTATATCTTCTAGCAAATCCTTTTCTTTGCGCAGCATGTCTTCTGCATGTTTAATGCGCATCATTGCATTAATTTGTGCAATGAGTTCGGCCTGATCAATTGGTTTAGTTAAAAACGCATCAGCCCCCAGCTTGAGGCCTTTAACCTTGCTTTGCGTATCGGTATGTATTGCAGTGAGGAAAATTATTGGTATGTGGCGAGTTTTTGGATTGTTTTTTAACACCTGGCACACTTCATAGCCATCCATCTCTGGCATCTTTACATCAAGGATAATAACATCAGGATTTTGTTCTACAGCCTTTTGTATGCCCTCTTTGCCTGATTGTGCTGTGATAACCTCACAACCGGCAATCAGGTTTTTTAAAAGTGCTGTAATGCTTACTAGATTATCCTTTTTATCATCAATAACTAAAATCGTATTCATTACTTAACCCAATGCCTAACTTTCAAAATAAACTCTTCAATAGAGAAAGGTTTTTGTATAAAATCATCACATCCTGATGCCAGGATGGTGGCCTTTTCATGCTTCAATGAAGAAGCTGAAACAATAATTACTGGTATATTCTGAGTAAGGGCATCATTTTTTAATTGCTTCACAACCTGCAAGCCATGTAAATCGGGCAGTGAAAGATCAAGCAATATGCACGCAGGTTTACTATCACGTGCCAGCATCACGCCTTCCTGTGCGCTATGAGCTTCAACAATATCATATAACTTTGACAAAAGCGCTTTAACAACCACAATGCTGTCAGGGTCATCGTCTATAACAAGAATGGTTTTGCGCTGCTGTATTGGGATTACAGTTTCTGTCTGCAAAGGAAAACGTACAGTAAAAACCGACCCTTTGCCTAACTGGCTTTCGACATGTATACTGCCTCCAAGGATTGCAACCAACCGCGCAACAATAGTAAGTCCCAAACCAGTGCCGGGATATTTTGATGACAGTGACCCTGAGGCTTTGGTGAACCCGGTAAACAGCAAATCACAATATTCACTGCGGATTCCTATGCCAGTATCAGCAATACTCACCACACACTGGCCATCTTTTCGGTATGCTGAAATTGTTATGCTGCCCTCTTCAGTAAACTTAACTGCATTATCAATGAGATTTTCAAATATCTGATACATCCGTGCCTCATCACTTGATAGCACAATATCCTCACACTGCAAATGCAGTTGCAGACCCTTTTTACGCAAAGTACCCTCATATCGTTCACAGATATTCTGCAACACAGAAGCAAGCATAACATCAGTTATTGAAAGCTGTATGCCACTGTCAATTTCAAATACTTCAATGAGATCGTTAATGAGAGCTAACAGTTTTTTACCATTTCGCTCAATGATGCGTAAATATTCTTTTTCTTCTACTGTGAGGCGGCTGTCGGCCTGCATAAGCAAGACCTCTGACAGCGTTAAAATAGAGTTTAACGGTGATTTTAATTCATGGCTTATGCTATGCAAAAATTCTTTATTCATTTACCCTTTGCTGCATATTCAATTTTATAAGATATGCAATATTAAAAAGATTGGTAATTCCGCCCACAAACCGCTCTTTTATCATACCTTTTGGCAACATATCAATTGTATGGTGGTATTCTTCCAGGCGCTTTTGTATTGTATCAACCATGTTCGATAGCTCAGAATATGAGTATTTCTGAAAAAGATCGTTCATCTTATCACCAACCGCCTGGGCACTGAAAAATATTATCCTGAATGCATCTTTAACATCGGGCGGGAAACCGTATAGTAATTTTTCCACAAGGCATATTCTGGCAAGCTGATACCCTAACTGTACATCCTGGCAACTACGGTTGGAAAAACAATCTGGGAAGCGCTCAAGGTACGCACTCCCCAGCGCAATCATATCCTCGATAGCAAAATCAAATTCGCCATTGCATGCGATAATATCACTTTTGAACTCGTCCAGATTTTTTGATTTGATAAAAAATTCTGCAGGTTTTGCCATATTATCATTTCCATTCATTACATAACAACTATCGCATATAAAACTATAGCACAATTGAATATTTTATATAGTTAAAATAGCATAGTATTTTTGTAAAGAATAATACGCTATATGAAGACACAAAGGGTTACTCCCGTATGGGCAGGGATAAAAGGCTCATTGGATCTACCTGCACTCCATCAACTATCAATGACACATGCAGATGTGGCCCTGTTGACATGCCTGAGCTTCCCACAGTTCCTATGAGCTGGCCTGCTGCAACTTTATCCCCGCTTGTAACATACAGCTTTTCCATATGCATGTAGTAGCTGAATATGCCATTGCCATGATTGATAATCACCATATTGCCTTCATAAAAAAGCATTTCGGCAAGCACTACAATGCCATCAAGCATTGCATACACTGGATCGCCTCTATCACCGTTTAAATCTATACCACGGTGTATGCGCTCAACAGTGTGAGTTTTTCCAGTTGTGCTATCATACAATTTGTAAACTCTTTTTGCCCAAAACGTGGAGTTGACCTCATGTATATCCCGTGGATGATAGGCCTTTCCTCTTATTAAATCCCCAAATTGGGTAGCAAAGGCTTGTTGTTTTTTTTGGGTACTTACTCTGATAAACTCCTGCACCTGGGGCGACTCCAAATACTCCTTTTGTGAAAATTTTCCCAAATCCATTGGGATGGTTGAGATACGAAATTGCGTTTGTGCTATAGCTACAGGGATTACAATATTTTTTGTACCCACAGTTACTGAAAATGTATATGTCCCCGGTTGCAAATCAGGTGGAATTGCAAAAAAGCCTCGCCAGCCAAAGCTACGTTGAGTTGCTGGTATACGTTTATCTTGAAACACCACACTTACAGCATTGACTTTATTAGCAGGAACTATCTCAAAATACACAATGTTTCCCTGTGTAAAGCGCTGTGCAAAAAGCATACAGCTAATATCATCAGTAGTATGAGTTATAACCTGAATAGTGGTTTTAGGGAAATTACGCGGTACAGGAGTATTGGAGATAGTTACTTTTGTAATATCCCTTGCACATGAAAGAAGAATTAAGAATATGCCGCTTATTGGTATTACTATTTTTTTCACTTTCACAATACACCATAACATTTTTCAGCACCATATACCATAATACCATACATAAAAAAATACAAATTTTCTTCAAGCAAAGATTGGCACATCACTACCTTTATGGTGAAAATTTCTTATCTTCTAATGCTACTGAAACTGAACATGAGTCAAAAGGTCATGCTTATCAAAATTAGGAAAATTTTTACTGTGCTATTTTTTGTATACCTAACTATATAAATAAAAATATATAAATATCGAATTAAATGTTCAATAAATAAAAAAAGGAAAATATAGTATGAACTGCATTTATTTACAAACCCTTGTTGATTTTTTAAAAATAATTATATATACTTATGTAGTACTAGGGCACCACACATACTCAAAAGGAGGTTTGTATGAGTACACAGGTTTCCTATAGCAAAATAGAAAAAGAATTCCTTCCACAATTCAGAGAAAAAATCAGTACCTCAGAGGATATTGTAGATGTACAGAAATATTTTTCCTTCACAATAAAGGAAATGCTCAAAAAAGCTTTTGAAAAAGAAGGGATAACAATTTACGATGAAAATATTGAACTTACTACCACACCTCCTTATTATATAATCAAAAACATAGATCCCTCTATAAAAGAGCTATGGGAAAATTCCGATTTAAAGGACATACTACAGCGATTTGCTGAAGTGGCATATAAGCGATATCGTCATTTGCAGAAGAATCCTTCAAAAACCAATAAGAAGATACGGCGTTGAACAAACATGCTATAAGGGATTGGTGTTACTTAGACAATTTTTCCATTATCTTTTTTCTGTATTCATAATCAGTGACGTGTATGCCTTTTTGCTCCATAAGCATGTTGTAGCGGAGTTGTTTTGCATTGAGCTGTTTCACCAGTCCTTTCATTTCATTATCGTCGTAGCAGGCATCAATAAGCTGTTGCAATGAATAGATCTCTTTACGTAACTCCACCTCTTCGGGTAATACTCCTGCATTTTTTAATATTTTATATGCCATCCTAAGTTCAGGGGGCACATTATCCAGTTCATCTTTTGGCAATGGCTTGCCCATCCCCGGCAAGTTATCAAACTCACCTCTCTCCATCGCCTCGCGTATACGCTGTTCTGCAATTAATTCAAAAATATACATAGCAATAGTAGTATCATAACAATTGATTGTACTTGTAGCAATAATACTAAAACACTCTGTTGTTGTAAAATATTTTTTTTATGTTTTATAGCCGGGTCCACCCCAATGAGGGTCAGAGCCAAATTTCCTTTTCCAGAATAGCTCAGGATCATCATCTGTAAGTTCTTCAACAAGCTTATGCTCTGTTAACGGTATTTTGTAGCTATTGCAAAAAGCAATGAGCAGCTTATAGGCTTCTGTTATTTTGCCAGTCATTTCATTGCATACTTCTTTATCGTACCCACAACGGTCAGGATGCCATTGTTGTATTAACTTTTTATAGGCATCTTTAACCTGTTGTAGGGAAGCCCTATCGCCCAACCCCAGTAGTTTTGCAGCCTGCTCAATGTCATGAAAATTAACCGGCATATATTACCACGCTATCAAAACAGTTAAATAAATCACAATCTTTGTTCAACATACCTAAATTTATTAATTTATATATCACAACACAAAGAATAATTTATAATAAAAATGGGTCAGCATAACTCTGACCCATAATACTACCTTTATTTATTATTTGCTAACTTTTTTCCACCAATGTATAGTATTTTTTTCTAATCTCCTTTTTATCAATTTTTCCAACACTAGTTTTAGGGATTTCATCAACAAACTCAAAACGTTCAGGCACACCATATTTCGGGATCTTCCCTTTATCAGCAGCATTTTTCATGAATTTATAAAGTTCATCTGATAGATTTTGATCTTTAAAATCATCTTTCAGTTTAACTACCATTAAAGGGCGCTCACCCCATTTGCTATCAGGCACACCTATTGCTGCACATTCAAAAACAGCTGGATGCTGGCTTAAGATATTCTCTAGATCCAGTGATGAAATCCATTCACCTCCTGTTTTTATTACATCCTTTATCCTATCAGTAATTTGTAGATATCCTTGTTCATCTATAACTCCAACATCACCACTGTGAAGCCATCCATTCCTCCATAATTCTTTTGTTTTTTCTGGATCTTTATAATATTCTTTTGTAAGCCAGGGAGCTCTGAAAACGACCTCTCCTGCAGTTTTCCCATCATGCGGTAGTGGAATATCATTCTGATCTACAATATCAATTGTTACAAGTAATGCAGGCAAACCTGTTTTGGTTCTATATCTAACTTGATCATCTTTATGCCATTGCATCATCTCTTTTTTCAACAATGAGAGGCAAATGAGCGGGCAGGTTTCTGACATGCCATATCCTGTATAAATATCAATACCTAAATCCAATGCTTTTTTGCATAATGATTGTGGCAACATAGATCCACCAATGATGACCTTCCATCCGTTTAGGTTGACATTTTCTATACCAGGAGCATTTACAAGCATTTGTATGATTGTTGGTACACAATGTGAAAATGTTACCTTTTCCTTAACTATCAGTTTTAAAAGCATTGTTGGTTCGTATTTACCAGGATATACCTGTTTTACCCCTAATACTGTTGCAACATATGGAACACCCCATGCATGAACATGAAACATCGGTGTTAACGGCATATATACATCATTTGATCTGAATCTGCCAATATTATCATAGGCACCCAGCATAGTCATCATAGAAAACGTGTGCAACACTAATTGGCGATGTGTAAAATAAACGCCTTTAGGAAGCCCTGTTGTACCAGTGGTATAAAATGTTGTTGCTTTTGTATTTTCTTCCAATTCAGGGAAATTAAAGCCTTCATTTGCACTATAAAGTAATTCTTCGTATTCTCCAGCTATTGGGAGGTCTGTTTTTATTTTTTCATTATTATCAGAGAGTAAAATGATGTGACATTTTTTTTCTAATTGTTTTATTATAGCTTCAATTACAGGTACCATGTCTTTATTGACTAAAATAACAGATGCACCTGTGTGATTTAACGTATATACTATTTGTTCTGAAGATAATCGGAAGTTTACGGTTTGTAATACAGCTCCCATCATAGGTATCGCAAAAAAACACTCCAGATATCTATGACTATCATAATCTAGGACTGCTACAGTATCGCCCTCTTTTACACCCAATGATGATAAAACATGTGCCAATTTGTGTATTCTTCTGTACATATCCCTATACGTATAACGCACAAGATCTCTATATACTATTTCACCTTCAGGATTATACAGCAAAGGTGCCTGTAATAATTTATCCAGTGTCAATTGGTAATCATAGTGTTGACCAGGCAAATAATGTTGATATTTCATTTTAATACCTCCTAGCATATCACAATAATTTTATAAATAAGATATGCTTAAGAAGTAATATTGCAATACCGGTAAAATGTAAAAATATGTAAGGATATATATTATTTTTCAGTAGGTTTTTTACCTAAAGAAGAAGGGTCTTCCATCCATTTAGTTGCATAATATACAAGCTGTACTGCATTTTCAAGTTGTAATTTTTCTTTAATTCTTTCTTTATAGGTCCCAACAGTTTTAGTGCTTATATGAAGCGCTTGAGCTATCTCTTTTGTTGTGAAACCCTTACCGATTAACTCCAAAACAGCTATTTCTTTTTCTGTAAGTATTTCCAATGGAGATACTTCATTTGTTTTCTTTACAATTTTAAAGACAATGTCTTTTACAACTGATGGACTCACATATACTTCCCCTCTTGAAATCACCCTTAACGCCTTTATTATGGATTCTGATGTTTCACTTTTCATAATATAACCATACGCACCAGCCTGTAATGCTCTCTGTGCATATATTCTTTCATCATGCATTGATACTACTAACGATTTCACCTTAGGAAAATGTTTTGAAATATCGTGTATTAACAATAATCCATTGCCATCCTTCAATGTAATATCTATTATTGCTATATCCGGTAAAGTCTTCTTGATTAAATCAAAACCTGTAACAACATCATGAGCTTCACCAATGACTTTCATGTCCTTTTCTTGATTAATAATTTTCTGTAATCCCATACAGAATACCGGATGATCATCAACTATTACTACGTTTATATTTTTATGCATTAATTATCACCATTTTTTAACTTTATTTCAATCCGGGTACCCCTATTAATAGCACTTTCTATACATAATGTAGCTGCAATAGATGATGCACGGTGTTTCATGATTTTCAATCCCATCCCGTCTACTGTTGCCACATCAAACCCTTTTCCATTATCTTGAATAATGACAGATACATTTTCAATATCAGCATTTATCATTACTGTTATTAACTGTGCCATGCTGTGCTTTACTGCATTATGCACTCCACCCTGAACAATATAGTATATCTGACTCAATACTGTAGGATCGTTAATATTTATAATTCCATTTTGTTCAAAGTGACATTGAATTCCATATATTTTTTGTATTGCATTACACATTTCTTCAAGTAACACCGGCAACCCCTGATTAGAAATAAAATATGCGGGACTTAATCCTTTAGACAGTTGTCGTACTTTAACAATGGCCAATGATAGTAGTCTGCGTATATCATCTAGATCTTGCATGGTATTTTTAGTTTTCTTTTGTAACTGCTGACTTAAAGCTTTTACCATCACTTCAATTCCAATTAAATGTGGTATGATATCATCATGTAAATCCTGTCCAATGCTTTTACGCTCATTTTCACTTATGGAAATTAACTCTTTCTCTAACATTCTTTTTTCAGTGATGTCGGTTAGTGACAGTATTACCATGCGTTTATTATGAATTATTATTAACTCGGCAGAAAGTATTGCTATGCGCTCACCACCATTATAATTTAATTGTATTTCATAATCATTTATTTTTCCTAACTTGAGTAATTTCTTATAAAGTTTACGGATATCCGACTTTTTCACTAATCCCAGTTCAAACAATAATACTTTTTTGTTAATATTCTCAATATGTGCCATAGTTCTGAATAACTTATTAGCTTTGACAATTTCACCAGTATCCATATCTACCAATGTCAGCGCCACCGGTGTTGCGTCAAAAACTGCCGCAAATAACTCTTCTGAACGCTTTAATACAAGTTCCCATTCCTTGCGATCTGTTATATCAGTGACTACAGCAAAGCTGCCCGCAAATGAATTATTAGAATCAAATATTATCCTTGGTGACACAATTGTATAGGCAACCAGGCCATCCTTTTTCTTCCATGCAAGCTCATACGTCTGTTGAATGCCAATCCTTCTTTTTTCCATTTGCGTTGTGAAATATGTGAGATAATCAGTGCAGATGAATTCTTCTATTGGTCTGCCAACTATCTCACTTCGATCATAGCCAATAATTTCACAAAAACGATTATTAACATACTCAATTGTAAAATTTTCATTTTGAACTAGCAAACCATCATTCATTGTTTCAATAAGCATTCTATATTTTTCCTCACTTTTGCGCAATGCTTCTCTTGTCTCAACCAATGAAGTGATGTCAGTTAATGATGCCACACTTAGCATAGTTTGTGGTATCATATCTATAGTAAGATAAATATAACGAATTTTGCCATCCTTTGTGAAAATCCTGAATTCATAATTTTTTGGAGCAGCATCTGGATTTTGCCGTCGCAGATAATGGTACCTTTTCATTCTTTCCACATCATCAGGATGTATGAATTCTGTCCAGCTTCGCTTACCCTCAATTTCACTTTTTTTATATCCTAACATTGATAAAAATTTATTATTAACTTTCACAATAGTAGTATCTTCATCAATGAGAATTGTACCTGTTCCAGTATTTTCAAAAATTGTTAGATATTGATCATATAAATATTGCTTTATATCCATTCAATGAATAGCCTCCAACCAATTGTAATAGTATTGGTTATACCAACAATGTCAATGACTATTAATGTTTCTATAGTTAAGGCAAATTAATAGTAATTTCATTAATATTAACTATCGATATTTATATATAAGGTGAAAAGGTATAAAACAATGAAATACGTTAAATATATAATTTTCATTTTACTTTTAGCAGTAAATGGTTTTGCTCAAACCTACTGGCAACGGTATGCTGATGCGCTTGCAAAAGAACAAAAACAATGTAAAACACTCCCCTACATTTTGCCTTTTGTTCTTGAGTATTTCAACATTCGCATTGCAATGGCACAGGAGCTATCATATAACGATGATGCTACAGCTAAAAATACAAATAGCAGCAAAGATTATCTAAAAAATTCTTTTAATAAGGCGCTGTCGCTATGCTTTGATACAAATGCTATCGCAAATACAAAACAACAGGTAATTGCTCAACTCCAAATCGACGACACGTTGTATAATAAAAATGATTTTGTTATTATACACACTGAATGTGTACTTTCATCATTTTTCAAAAGTATTGGCGCGTTGTTATCTGGCAATCAAAGTGATACCGTCCAGAGTAACACAAATGATACAGATGACTTAAATCCTACTATTAACAACTTTGCCCAAAGCATTCGTTTCCAGGAGCTCAGCACAAAAGCCCAATACCAGAAACAACAATCCGAATATATTAGTGCAATTATTTCACTATGCCCTACAGCAGAGTACAGTGAAACACAATTACGAAAAAACGCAAAACTCATTGTGCAGCTATTATCACATATAGAAGATGCATTACAGAGTGTTCCTGAATACACAGCTCCATACAATAAAACTGAGGGAATACCTTATCAGATTTCTATTCCACCACAAATAGACTGCGCCAAGGTATTAGCACAAATACAAAGTAAAAGGGAGGCGATAGTTACTGAACAAAAAAGCTCCATGATTCAGGATATTGAAACAATTGCACTGTCACACATAACCCCAATACAAAACCAGATTGACGAACAAAAGAAATTGCTGGCAATAATGAAAAGCACGGATGGAATTACTGTTGAAAATGAGGACGCTTTTATCAATTTTATCAGCCAATTTGAAAAGCAATCGCGCATTCTTCTGGACTATGCAAAAGCCACAACACTTTACTGCAAGCTTATGCTTTGCAATGAGCCAGCAATTAATTTTTCAAGCCGTTATGAGCATATTCTACATTTAGCAACTCAAATACAAAAACTTGTGCAACTGTCTGGCGACAGCTCAAAAGAAATAATCCCTGATTGCATGCAAGTTTTTGAAGTACTTAAAGTGTTTGCATATATTGACGCTTCAAAAGAAAGTGGTGAACTTACATCAATCATGCAAACGTTGCATTCAATTAAGAATGATATACGTGCAATGGGTAGCACAAAAAAAGATGATAGTCTCAATCCTATTGTGTGCAACCATGAAATTTCTAAAAATGTGGAAACGCTAGAAAAAGGTATTGCACTTTTTAATGAACAGCAATACGCAAAACATGCGCTTGATCGATATGCGCTCACACTTACAAAAGCTATTGACCTGGCTCAAAGCGGTTTACGTGATGATACGTTAACGCACATTACTACCATGGAATCAGTAATACCTGTAGTTGATAATTTTGATGTTCAACATATTACAAGTGAATACACTAGCCAGCAGTATTTGCTGCGCAAATTACGCAGTGACAGTGCATCTGTTATGCAGCGTATAGAAGTTTACAAGAAGAAAGGTATATCAATAAACGATTATGAGAAGGCAAAAGAACTTTTTGAAAAAATAAAATCGCTGCAACCATTATATACAGTGACCGTGGGAAAATATAAAATGAACCAGAACAATATAATTATTGTTGATAGGCAGTGTGCTGCATTACTCAAAAGGATGCTTAAAAATAACAAGGTTGCTGGTAAAATATAAAAAAATTTTTTCTACTGCTCAATTGCAGGTATATTTACTATACATTCCTTTTTAACTATACTATTCAAGGTAAACAATGAAAATAGCAGTTGCCATGAGTGGCGGCGTTGATTCTTCCACAGCCGCTGCATTACTAGTTAAAAAAGGGCATCAGGTTATTGGTCTTACAGCTAAAATTTTACTGTGTGCTGAGATGGATGGGTGCCAGCCACGCTATGATGTGTGCTGCAGCCCTGAAAGCATTCATGATGCCGCAAAAGTGGCAAAACATTTACATATACCACACTACATTGTGAATGTTGAAGACGAATTTTCACAACGCGTTATTGAGCCATTTTGCCGGGAATACATCAAAGGCCGCACACCAAGCCCATGTATCAACTGTAATACTTATATTAAATTTCCAAAGCTTTTAGAAATTGCAAAGGAACTTGGATGTGATGTATTAGCAACTGGGCATTATGCTTCTTTGCACAAAAATAGCAGGTTCTACATCACACGGGGTGTTGACAGTGATAAGGACCAATCATACTTTTTGTTTAATCTTTCACAGGATATTCTATCACAGCTCATTCTTCCATTAGGCAGTTATACCAAACACGAAATTAGAAAAATGGCACAAGAGATGAAGCTTCCAACAGCACACCGCCCTGAAAGCCAGGAAGTATGCTTTGTGCAAGATAATGACTATCCACGTTTTATTGAACAACGTTTGGGGTATACCCCTCTAAAAGGAGATATCGTGACAATTGACGGCAGAGTCATTGGCACACATAATGGCATTCACCGCTATACAATTGGCCAACGCCGAGGGCTTGGCATTGCATGGGAACACCCTTTATATGTTGTAGCTATTGATGCAGTAAACAATCGCATAATTGTAGGGAACAAAGCCCAGCTATTGGCAAAAGGGCTTGTTGCTACACAGATAAACTTTATGAAAGTAACATTTGCCAATAATACTCCTGTATGGATTAAAACCCGTTCCACTCAAAAACCTTTCAAAGCATTGGCCACGTATGAAAATAATGCACTTACTGTAACTTTTGAATCACCACAGGCAAGCATAACACCGGGGCAGGCAGTTGTTTGCTATGATGATACCGGTGCAATTTGTTTTGGTGGATGGATTGAGAGAGGTCTATAATAAATAATATAACATTTTATCGTGTCATTTAAATAATCATCGCTAATATAAATAATAGTACGTTTTCAGTAACTGAAACAAAACGATNGCCCCCTCACTATACTTACCCTTCCTGGTTGACTTCCCCCAATATCTTATCTAGTTCCTTCTTTTTTTCTTTTTCTATAAGCACCTGTTCATTGGGGATAATTTTAAAATAGGGCAAGGTATTGGTGAGCTTAAGAAGACCCATAATTTCCTGATTCACATTCATAAGAAAAAACTGATACCCTTTTATTGTTATTTCCTTCATAAGCTTGACAAGCCAACCCAATGCCGAACTATTAATGTATGGTACACGTTCTATATTGAGGACAATGTTTTTAAAATTATCAGGTAGGCTATTCTT
Organism: Spirochaetota bacterium; assembly: GCA_026414805.1. NCBI lineage: Bacteria > Pseudomonadati > Spirochaetota > Spirochaetota bacterium. The sequence goes on from JAOAIH010000009.1 coordinate 43,313, forward strand.
TATTGCATCTTCAATTTCTGTAAAATTTTCGTAGGTTATATCACCTGTTATATCATATATCACGTATCCATAATTTATACGTTGCTCAATTTTCATACTATTACAGCCCTATTAATAATTATTATCATTTTTGCATAATTGCTGTAATTATAATATCTCATTGTATGTGTTGAGTCAAGTAAAAACCTTATGAGAGCATAGTTGATAAGACTCTAACCCATTATTGTTACTTCTTTGGATAATGAGCACATCTTTGACCTGCGCACATGCGTGAGTTACTTCCCCAATCCAATGTCAGCCACTTTATTTATTCTTTCAACTAAATTAGCAACTAGTATATCTTTATCTTCAAAATGAATATCCATTGCCTGCTTGGGGCAAATTTGCGCGCACCTCCCGCACCCTTTGCAATCTTCTCCTATCACCGGTATTGCATCCAGCATCTGTATTGCTGCAACAAAACATTGTGCGGCACATTCACCACAGCCATTACATAAAGTGTGATTAACACTGACATGCACACCAGGCAATTTTTTATATGCCTGGTTTAAGTTTTTGCCTCGCTTTTTCATGTGCGTGCGGTACAGGCAGCAGCAATCATCACAGAAGCATATAAACATAAGCTTACGAAACGGCACCGACCAAAACGCTACTGGATCAATCCACACATGCGCCACATTTGCAACAAGCCCTGCCTCTGCTGCTTTGTGTATATGAGCTATTGCTTCACTTGCTGTTGCTCTGTGCCCATGCGATGGATGTATCTTCAAGGCAGCCTCACCTAAGGCCATACAGCCAATTGTGGGCGGATGATTGTCACAGTGTAAAAGTCCTCTGCATATACATTCATCTAATATAAAGATGTGGTTAACTTTTGCAACCACCTCACTTAACACCTGCACAGGCAGCGTGACACTTTTAGCAGGAGCTATCGCCACATTAATAGGAATTGCTGTTACCTCATTGTGTGGATATTTAAAAAAAGGATTTATGATATGCTTTACAATTGGGTACCAGCTCAAGCGCTTGCCCAAAATCATAAGCGGCCAGGAAATAGCCACCGCCAGTTTTACAAAGAATTTTGATGGTCCGTATCTGAACATGCTGTTATCCCTTAAGTATACCTTTGTGAAACGGTAACCACCACGTAAAGCCAAACAAGAAAGTTTTGGTGGCGATAGCAACCGGCGCCTTTTTGCCTTTGAGTAGTTTAAGTGTGTAAGGAATTTCTCCACAGTGCAGAATCAGCAGTGCAATAAGTAAGCATGCCCTGTATTCAGATTCAGGAAAGATGAAAATGAGTGCAACAGCACATGCCCATAGAAAAAGCGCACCTGCCATTACCACATACCAGAAATACTTGTGAGATGTCATGCGTTCCTCCATTAAAATGGGATTCTATCTTCACCATCATTCCCTCCTTCCTGTTTTGATATACTTTACAACACGCTCATCAATCAGGAATAGGCACGTTTATTTTTCCTTTCATTTTAAAAAGATGTCATACGGGTGAAGTAAAAATATTTCCATCATGTGTTGTGCAGATTAGCAATCATTAGAAACTTTTAAAAATTATCATTCATACTGCACATATTGTTTGATACGTGCACTCATTTCTTCAATGGCTGCATCAATATCAGCCACTGTTATTGTTGTTGCCTGTTGCGGGCACACCTGTGCGCACCTCCCACAACCTTTGCAGATTGCATCGTTATGAAAAGCTTTCCCATCAACTATACGTATTGCATCCATAAAACATTCATCAACGCAGGTGCCACACCCTGTACATGAATCAAGATCTACTCTAAGCTCCACACCTTTTAGCCGTACAATAGAACTGGCAGCTTCCTGCGGCAAATATTTACCTGAGTTAAGTATAGTGCAGCAGCAACGGCAGCAAAAGCACATGGTTAAAAGCCTTCCAGTATCCTTTACTCCCCATATTAAGTTGTCAATTTTTACTCTTCCCACCATTGGGATAAGACCTTCAGCAACACATTTATGAAGATGATCTATCGCTTCTTCTACACTTACATGGGAAGCTATACGTGGGTCAATTTCCTGCGCACCCTGCCCCATGAGTAAACACCCATACTCAATAGGATGCTGGCTACATCCTTTAGCATCTCTGCATGTACAGCGCTTTATGATGGCACGATGTGCAGAACGCCGTATTATTTCTTCCACAATGAGTAAAGGAACAGGTGTGCTTTGCGGTGCGATAGTTATGTTGATTGGCAAATAGGTGATATTAAGATTTTTTTTGCTAAAAAAAGGCACAAGCGTTTTAGCTATTATTGGTCCAATGATTTTGCTCTGAGTTGCCTGGGCACTTAGCCATGTTATGGGCCATATCTTTGCTAGAATATATAGCCACCAGCCGGGGCGCTTTGACATGGACACACCTTCTTTAGATACAATTTATGTGCAATTTTTTTAAGTCTTCTAAGAATACACCCATACCCTAAAAAGTCCACAATTAATTAATAGTTGCTCAAAGTTTTATTGCACTGACAGAAATATACGCACACCACATTAAATAGAAAATCGCTGTGCAATTTTTTCAGCACTTTTCCCAGCTATAAATAATTTTACAGATGGAGTTTTTATAGTTACACCTTTTTTAAATAGATATGTAGTTCGTGTAACATTGCGCATATCATCCCATACAATAAATAGTGGTGCATGAAACATTCTAAAAAGAAAAATAGGTTTAAGTTCTATGCCATCATTATAAAAATATACAGTAACACAATTATTGTAATTCCCAAACATGCTGAAACTAACTGATTGAAACGAATATTTTTCCGTATAGGCGCTGGCAGCATTCTTTCTTGAGTGGAATTTTGATGCATTGCGCCAACCACCTAAAAAAGAAATAATAGCTAATACAAACATCCATATTACTACAAAGGCACCTAACGCCAGAATAAGAATGCCCGGTACAAACATCCATGATTCCATATTGCCTCCTTTGAAAATATGATTTTAGCCTGTCATTCTTGCACGCAGTGCCGAAGAATCTCAGGCATTAAAATTAGATTCTTCGCTGCGCTCAGAATGACATTGTATCCTCGCTCAGAATGACACTCCACTACTGTCATTCTGAGGCACGCAGTGCCGAAGAATCTCAGGCATTAATATTAGATTCTTCGCTGCGCTCAGAATGACATTTACCTTTCCTCAGAATGACGTTTACCTTCGCTCAGAATGACATTGTATCCTCACTTAGAATGACACCACGCAAAAGGGGTAAAAGCCTTATAATTTTATTAGCTTAACATGAAATAATATTGACATACAACAAATATTTCTGTATAAAAAGGCAAACACAGTAGCTATAAGGAGGTTCCAATGAAAATAGATTTACCATGGGGTGCTTCACAGATACAGGTTGATCTTCCTGATACATGGGAGGTTATAATTCCACAGCTAAAACGCTACGAGCTATCGCACAAAAACAAAAAAGAAAAAGATATTGTTGCCGATGCACTGTCAAGACCTGTTGCTGCAAAAGCGCTGTCCAAACACTCTTTGAAAAATAAAAAGGTAGTCATTGTAGTGGATGATAACACGCGGCCAACGCCAGCATATAAATTTTTTGATATTGTCCTTGAAGGTTTAAAAAAAGCAGGATGCAATACAAAGAACAACGCAATCGTTATTCCAGCACTTGGTATTCACACGCCAATGAAACAGGAAGAAATGGAAGAAAAAATTGGCAAAAAAAATCTAAGCCAAGTGCAATGGGAAAATCACAATGCATTTGACAAAAGCAAAAATGCATACGTTGGCACAACTTCACGTGGTGTCGAAGTATACCTTAATCACCACATTAAAGATGCTGATTTTGTTATACTTATTGGGCTTGTAGAACCACATCTGTGGGCTGGATTTGGCGGGGGATTAAAGAATATACTTCCGGGAGTTGCATACGCTGAAACTATCGGACACCATCACTCAATCATTGCCGAACCACCGTATAGGTTCAATAGGGTTGCTGTTGATGCTGAACATAACTCATTCAGGCTTGATTTAGAAGAAACACTGAATATGATTAAGGCAGAAATATTCTGTATTAATGTGGTACTGGATAGCAAAAAGGATATAATTGCTTGCTTTGCAGGGCATCCAATTGCGTGTCACCGGGAAGCTGTTGCATTTACCAAAACAATATGTGGCCTGCCACTGCAAAAGCTGGTAGATGGTGTCATAACAAATTCTGCACCTATGGATATTAACTTTAAACAGAGTATGAAATGTGTGGGAAATACCTTGCCCGCATTAAAACCCAAAGGCATTGTAATGGGATTTTTACGCGCTCAGCGTGGCCTTGATGACATACCACTGCCCCAAAAATCTACACCGCTGTGGCTCACACGAGCCATCCTGAGAACACTTGGTCCTGCACGTGTGCTTGGATTTTTAGAAAAAGTTAAACCTGGCCTGGATGTAGAGCAAAAATTTTTGACATACTACTCAATGCAGCTCATCCGTGCCCATAACCTGTATTTTTATGTGCCATCACTTTCTGATGCTGAAGTGAAAGCGTTAGGATTCTTTGAGCGCTTCAATCATCCTCAGGAAGTTATTGAAAGAGGTATACAGCACCTTGGGAAAAAAGCCACCGTTGCGGTGTTCAAAGAAGGTGGATCAACGTTCCCATTGCTTACATCAAAGTAATTTATTGTGTGGGAGTTGGATAATCAGCATACTATGTATTTTGCAACTATTTGATTTTATAGGTGCTCATTCCAATTTTTTTACACCATAGAGGGATTGAGTTACTATAATGCACACTACACCCTATGCAGGGGGATCATAGTATTCATTCCCACAACTCAGATTATAATAAAAGTATTGACATAAATAATTAAATTCATAGATACATGTGCATCTGAAAATTAAATATTATTATAAAGAGGATCTATGTTAAAACTTAAAAATAGTTTTTGTATATTTTTTGCTACGTGTATTTTATCATGCAGCGTATATAACAACTCATCAGCTGGCACCCAATCACAATTTGCTGCAACACCTATTGATACAAAACTTGTTGAAGCCACACGCTTCCTTGCCGGCAAACCCTTATCACCTTCATCCGCACTCTTCCAGTTAACCCTTGATAAGCGGTATATAGCTTATATCGATGAATTGAAGAAAAGCTGGGCACGGTTACAGCAAAAAAACCTTGATGAAATTGAAAAATGGAGAAAGCAGAACCTACCAGCAAAATACAACAAAACAATCTTTTATCCTTTCAGTGGACCTGATATTTTAAATGCTGTTGCGTTTTTCCCCGATGGCAATGAGTACATTATGTTTGGCCTTGAACCATGCGGTGAAATCCCTGACCCGCATTCAGTAGCTAAAGAGCGCATTTTTTCTGGTCTATGGGGATTGCGAACATCACTCAATGAAATACTTAACATGAACTTTTTCAAAACCCTCGACATGCAGAAAAATGTCAGCACAAATGAATTTAACAGCATGATAAGCATTATTATGTGGTTTTTAGGTCAGATGAATTATGAAGTTATAAATGCTAAAAAAATCTGGATTGACGACAATAGCCTCATCACTACATCACCACCTGTCATGAAACAGAATAAATATATTTCAGGTACTGAAATATTCTTCAAAGACAGCTCAGGATATATAAAACGAGTACGATACTTCCAGATAAATGTTATCGACAATTCACTTTCAACATACACAAACTTTATACCACATCTTGAATCGTATCCGCGCTATACCACTATTATAAAGTCAGCTTCATATCTTATGCATAATGATAACAAATTCATCAAGATACGCGATCTCACACTAAATCACAGTGACCTCATTTTGCAGGATGATTCTGGTGTAGCATTTAAGTTCTTCAGCCCTTATCAATGGAAATTCACATTCTTTGGAGTGTACACAAAACCTGTGCCACTTTTTGCTCATCGCTATCAGCCAGAGCTTAAAGAAAAGTTTGATACACTGTCAAAAGGTCCATTACCATTTTCGTATGGCTATAATAGCGGCATTGGCAAATCAAACCTGATGCTTGCAGAGCGAGTACAATGAAGCAAGTTTTTCTTGTATCAGGTTTATTTATTGCTGTATGTTTTGCATTGTTGCATTGGTCTCACCAATTGCAGGCCCAATGCACCTTTGTGCCTGGAAGCTATATTATTACATTGCCCGATGCTATTCACAACCCGGTCAAACAAATTCCTGTTGATATTATTATAAGCGATAGTAACTGTAAAAAAAACATTTTGGTACTACCTGGATGGAATTTCAGCCGAAAACGCTGGATAGAGGAAACATCACTGCGTAGTGAAGCTTCCAAAAGGGGCTACAATCTTATTCTTCCTGAGATGGCGGTGACTATCTACGAATCAAACTACTACCCTGAAACAAAGAGAAAATGGGCACAAACCCCTGGTTCGCGCTGGATAAAAGAAATCCTCGTACCTACACTGCAAAAGCGCGGTTTACTTTTAGAATACCAGTTCAATGCAGTTATGGGACTTTCTACCGGTGGCAGGGGCGCTGTTTTAACTGCACTCTATAACAAAGGAATATTTAAGGCTGCTGCCTCGCTTTCTGGAGATTTTGATCAAACACGGATGCCAAATGATAAACTAATGGCTGCTGTGTATGGCCCCTATGAAAAATTTAAAGTTCGATGGCAAACTGCCGACAACCCTTACTATATGATAGACCAGTGGGAAATACCACTGTATTTAGGTCACGGCACAAAGGATGGAATTGTTCCTTTTGAACAAACAAAAATCTTTTATGAAACATTGAAAAAATCTAAGCCAGAGTGTACTATAATTTTCAATCAACCAGCAAACGGACATGATTTTATCTACTGGAACAGCGAAGTAGTGCCCGTACTTGAATTTTTTGATGATATTTATAAAAAGGAAAAGTAAACAATGAACAATATTGAAGATATTAAACAAAAAGCAGCAGACCTTGCCCAAAGCATTGCAGAGCATCCAGTTGCAATACGCTATTTTTCATTATTACAACAGATGAACGAAGATAAAGAGGCTTTACAGTTACTATCGCGCCTGGTAGAACATGGGAAAAAGCTCAATGAAAAAATGGAAACAGGTGATATCAACATTGAAACTGATCCCACTTCTATTGAACTACGTGAAGCTCTGATCAATAAGCCACTGGTAAAAGAGTTTGTTACTGCCCAGAATGAATATTTGACGCTTATCAAAGAGATAATGGAGATTTTGCACAATCGTCTTAATCCGTAAATGTCATTGACATTTTTGCATTAATAATGCAAAATATCCGCATGTGGATTGAAAGAAAAATAGAATCAATTATCATACAGGCTTTTGAACAATTCCCAGCATTACTTATTACAGGACTTAGACAGGTAGGAAAAACATCCCTTCTTAGAAAAATGTTTCCAAATGCTTCGTATATTACACTTGATTTACCTGCAAACCAGTATGCCGCTGCTACAAATACAATTGAATTTATCCAAAAGTTTACACCCCCCCTTATAATAGATGAAATTCAATATGTTCCCCAACTCTTTGGTGGTTTAAAAGTTTGTATTGATAAAAATAGGAAAAACGGACAATACCTATTAACTGGTTCGCAAAATTTCTCAATTATGCAGGGTGTTTCTGAAAGTCTTGCAGGCAGATGTGCAATTTTGAGCCTCTATCCTCTTTCATTTTTTGAGACCAGCGATCAGCTTACTATCTCACAAGATGAATTTATTTTTTTAGGTGGCTATCCTGAATTATACGTATCCAATAAAAATTATAATCTTTGGTATTCATCATACGTTGCAACATATTTAGAAAGAGATGTACGTAATGTACTCAATGTGGCCGATTTACGCCAATTCAATCTTTTCCTGCGCTCATGTGCATTAAGAATATCAAATATACTTTCATACACTGATATGGCACGTGATATTGGCATTTCGGTTAATACTGCAAAGAAGTGGTTATCGGTAATAACTACATTAGGTGCAGTATATTTAGTTGAACCGTATTTTACCAATAGAGGTAAAAGGATAATAAAATCACCAAAAATCTATTTTACCGATACAGGATTAGCAGCTTTTTTATGTGGATTTGAAAACGCTCATCAACTACAAAATTCTTCAATGGCAGGATATTTTTTTGAAAATTACATTTCAAACGAAATACTAAAACACTATTCTTTTTACGGGAAGCGTCCTAACCTCTATTACTGGCGCGATGTCCATGGCAAGGAGGTGGATTTTATTCTTGAACAAGCATCAGGGAATATTATTGCTCTTGAATGCAAAATAACTGAAAATCCAACTTTAAAAGATTGCAGAAATATTTTTGCGCTTATGGATTATTATGGCAAAAGCAGGGTAACCAAATCATATATTGTGTGTAATACACCAACACCATATCTCATCGATGAAAATATTTGGGCTATCAACATAAAAGAACTAATTAATGAACTTTTTTCAAAACGATAATTGAAACAGTTAATTCCTAGAATCTTCAAAAAAAGCCTTATAAAATAAATACGTACAGTAAATATCAACTTTAGATGTTACTTCAAATGGTGAGTGCATTCCAAGCATGCAGGGACCAACATCAACACAATCCATGCCATAGCGGCTCATAAACATGGCTATGGTGCCACCACCACCTACATCAATTTTGCCCTGTTCACCAGTTTGCCATGGGATGCCATGTTTTGTTGCCAGGTTTCTTAAATAATGCATATACTCAGCGTGAGCTTCGCTGGTTGAATATTTACCACCACGTCCGCCATATTTTTCAATACTAACCCCATGACCTAAATAGGAAACATTATTAGGGTCATTGACACTTTTAAATGTTGGATCAAGTGCACCTGTTACATCAGCAGATATTGATACTGCGCTCTCTAAAAGTTCATCCCATGTTGCTGTAATACCTGTTTTACGAATATATTCCCGCATAAAGTTAACAAATACAAAGCTTTCTGCACCGGTATCACCCATTGAACCTATTTCTTCACGGTCAGCCAGATACAGTATAATTGTCTCTTTGCTCCTGTGTACATCAAGCAATGCTCTAAGTGCTGTATAAGCACAAGCCCTGTCATCCTGGCCATATGCAGCAATTAGTCCACGATCAATCCCTATATCCACTGGCTGCAAAGCAGGTACAAGTTCAATATCAGCAGCAATGAAATCCTCTTCCACCAGACCATAAGTGGAATTAAGATACTTCAGTACATTAAATTTTATTTTTTCTTTAATATCCTTGTCATCAATTGGTATGTGGGCAAAAATAATATTAAGTTCTTCGCCTTCAATGATAGTTTCACCTGTCTTTTTCATCTGGTCTTTTGCCAGATGTGGCAACAAATCAGGAATAATAAAACGCGGTTCGTCGGAATTTTCACCAATATGGATTTCTACCGTTTTTCCTTCTTTTGTAAATGCCACACCATGAATTGCTAACGGGATATTAACCCACTGATATTTCTTTATTCCTCCATAGTAATGTGATTTTAATAGCGCTACTTCTGCATCTTCATAGAGAGGATATGGTTTTAAATCCAAACGAGGAGAATCCACATGTGCACCAATTATGCGTAGTGTAGTGGGGTCAGAGCCAATTCTGCAAGCAATGAGGCTTTTACCTTTAATATTTTTATATACAGCGTTGTCCTGCTTTAACTCATGAAGTGCACTAATCGATGAAAAACCTGCTTTTTCAAGCATCTCAATCATGCTGCGAATGCAGAGGCGTTCGGTCTTATTTTTGCCAATAAATGACTTATATTCCTCACCAAACCCATAAATGGCTTCTGTTTTATCCTTTAATAGTATCCAGGCACTATCTTTTTTTACGCTTAATTTTTCCTGTAACGTTTGATTGGGCGACTTTTTTTCCTCTGTCATAGAATACTCCTTTTATCACATGATACTGAGCTTTTCTTTGAAGGATACTGTCTCTTAGTGTATTGTACCACATCTTCTCCGATTAGTATAGTAAAATATAAAATAATCCCCATCAAAGATAGAGTATGCAACACACTATCTATTTACAAAAAATTTCAAAAATTTAAAAAAAATTTTATCTCCTCAGTTATTTTTTTCAATCTCAAGCGTTTTATATAGTGAAAACCATTACAAAATTTTAAATATATTGAGGTGATAGTATGTCAAAACCAATTGATCTTGAAGGAAGAGTTACTCATGATCCAATCTTACGAAAAACAAAAACCGGTAAATCTGTATGTGTGTTTGCCATTGCTATGGATCATCCTGTGAAAGGTGAAGCTAAACCCTATGTTTCCTACATAGATATTGAAACGTGGGAAAAATTAGCCGACCTGTGTGCTGAAAATATTAAAAAAGGACGTCTTATCCAAGCAACTGGCCGTCTAAAGCAGGATAGGTGGCAGGATGATGGTGGGAAATCCCGATCAAAAATTAAACTTGTCTCAAGCCAGGTAAAGTTCATTGAATCATTAAACAGCAAGCACAATGAGGAAGTAGTTCTCAACTCTTAATTATTAACATTACAATAACTCTTCCTGCTTTTAAGGGCGCTAGAAGTAGCGCTCTTTTCTTTCCTTACAATTGGCAATAGGGCATTTTTCACATACACATTGCTGTGGCTTTTTAAAAGCTGATGTAACATAGCGTATTACATATATTAGTGATACTATTGCCAACACGCTAATTATTATCATTTCTTCCATACAAATAAATGTATCGCGCCAACCTTATAAAATCTATGAATAAAGCTTTTGTAACTGGTCGGCAATAAGCTTTTTACAATACGGTACAATATTGTCCTTAGAGATTATTTCCCTATCATCTTGGTTGCGAAGTTTGATTTCTATTGATGAGCTATCGCCAAAAAATACTTTACCCAATGTTAAGCGGATTGGGATGCCAATTAAATCAGCATCACCAAACTTAAAACCGGGGCTTGCTTTGCGATCATCGTAAAGCACTTCTAGGCCACTTGATACTAACAATTCATACACCTGGTCTGCTGCTTTTTCTTCGGCTTCATTTTTAGCAAGGCTGACCAGATGCACGTGAAAAGGTGCAATACTCATTGGCCATATAATGCCACGCTCATCATGGTGCTGTTCAATAACTGCTGCCATGGTGCGGTTGACACCAATTCCGTAACAGCCCATAATGGGTGTTATAGCTTTACCGTTTTGGTCTAAGACTGTCACATTCATTGACTTTGTGTATTTATAGCCCAATTTAAAAATATGTCCAACTTCAATACCCTTTTTTTCTTTGAGAGGATATCCGCAGTGAGGGCACTTGTCCCCAGCAATGACAAGTGTAATGTCAGCCTCTTCCGTAATAGCAAAATCTCTGCCAGGATTGACTCCTTGATAATGCTTGTCTTTTTCGTTTGCTCCGGTAATGGCATTGGCAATATCCTTCACCTGCTTATCAAAGATAATGCGCACCTGTTTGCCTTTGACTAATATTGGCCCTGCAAAGCCAACGGGCGCTCCCGTCACCTCTTCCACAACGCTGTCAGGTGCAAGCTCCAATTCAAGGGCACCCAGCACATTTTTAAGTTTCACTTCGTTGATTTCGCGATCACCTGGCACCACTGCCATTACCGGTATACCGTCAGCAACATAAATCAGGCTTTTCAAAAATTTATGTGCACTACATCCAAAAAATTGCACCAGTTCATCAATTGTTCGTACATTAGGAGTATCTACAACTTGAAGGGTTTCAAGATTTTCTTTTTGGGGCGATAGCTCATATTGACAGGTGGCCCTCTCCTGATTGGACTTATAGCCACAAGCATCACACAAAAGCAGAATCTCTTCACCAACCTCAGATGCAACCATAAATTCTTCAGAATCACTACCGCCCATTGAACCAGTATCAGCTTCTACCGGAATTGTCTCCAATCCACATCGTTTAAAGATAGTGCGGTACGTTTGCCGCATAATCTGGTATGAACGCTCAAGCCCTGCTTCATCAATATCAAATGAATACGCATCTTTCATTATGAATTCTTTGCTGCGCATGACTCCAAAACGTGGTCTGATTTCATCACGGAATTTTGTGTTAATTTGATATGCATTCACAGGCAGATCTCTGTATGATGTGACAATCATACGGATAGCATTTGTGAATGCCTCTTCGTGAGTTGGTGCTAGGGCATATTCCAGTCCGTTACGATCCTTTATACGGATCATCTCAGGTCCCATGGTGTGCCAGCGACCCGACTCCTTCCATAAATCAGCATTGGTAAGCTCTGGCATTAAAAACTCTAACGCACCAGCCTTATTCATTTCTTCACGGATAATATCTATTATTTTTTGCAACACCCTCAATCCCAAAGGGAGATAGATATACATGCCAGCAGATTCTTTACGGATAAGTCCTGCACGGATCATGAGTTTATGGCTGGTTATCACAGCATCTGCAGGGTCTTCCTTCAGAGTGGGGATAAGGTAGCGCGACATTCTCATAATAGTTGTCCTCTTTGAAGTATTATAAATATTTTCACGATAGTTTGTGATGGAAGTATTTGATGTCAAGTGTAAAAATGCTATGCATTAATATAGCAAGCTGTTGCAATGATTATATTATTTTATTGATTTTTTTATCCAAATTATTATAATTATCTTTTTTATAAAAATAGGAGGAATACTATGGAATTTGAAACAACAACCTGTGTTAAAGACAAAAACATAGAAGTACTGGAATACTATGCTCATCTATGTGATTTGTCAGTGAGTAAATTCATTGTATCATTGATAAATTATGCTGCGATACATGAAAAGAAAAGGCATAAACCATTTTCTCATATTAAATACAGAGAAAGGCATATTGGTACTTGGAAACGATTACACCTTTGTCTATCATATCATGAATACGAATTTTTGCTTGATATGAAGAAGTTGTGGAAGATGAGTGTGGCATTTTTAATTGAATATTGTATTGAAAATATATTGATAGAATTTGTCGAAACATTGATGAAAGAGGAACATACCTATAGTTATCGGTTTATGCACTACACATTTGATTTTTCAAAGGTAAAAAATATGCCTGCATACAGATGTATATGGGGATTACCACCAGAAATGCTCACAAAAACATAGCCAAAATAAAAAAAGAGCACCCCACAACAGCACATCACCACTATTGCAAGGCGCTCTCTTTTAAAGAGTGCTATATCTCTATTAACTACTAACTATTATTCATTCATCTGATACGCATCAACCTGTGAATACACATACTTTTCAAGCACACGGTTGTACCTGTCATGATCAACCACAGGCTTTTGAATCATTTTTAAACACAACTCCTGCTGCTTTGCAGTACTGCTAGTCTTGGAATAAATCTGCAATGCATATTTTGAAAAATCCCTAATCATGAAATCAAAGATCTGATCAATCAGATCATCTTCTACATTGTAGATCTTCTTGTTTTCAAGGATAAGCTGACCATACGCAACCAGTGTAAAAAGTTCGCCTATTGACAAAAGAAAGTCAATATCTTCAGCCTGCTTCTGGTCAGGTGTTGCACCTATCATAAAATCCTTGAATGCATTGATCTGCTTCTTAAAAATCTCAACGTTGGGAAGATTAACGCTGTTGTATGCAATATTGTAATCATGGAACTGAATCTTGCCCAATCCCTTTGTTGGCCCCTGATTGAAGAGGAAAGCATCATGTGAAGCATCAAGCCGCTGTGGCACTTCAGGGAATTCTTTTGGATTAAAGAAGTAGTTAAACATAAATTTAATAATCAACGCCATGTTAACGTGCACAGTGCCTTCCAGCTTTGGCAATGCTCTTATGTCACGAGCAGCCATGTGGAAGTAGGTATCCTTTTCAAAGCCTTTTGCAGCAATGATATCCCACAGTAGGTTAATAACCTCTTCGCCCTGTGTTGTCACTTTCATCTTAACCATTGGATTATACAGCAAATAGCGTTTGTCATTTTCATTGGCACTTCGCATGTAGTCGGTTGCACGCAGAGCAAACAGTTTCATTGCCACAAGCCGTGTGTACGCATCAACAAAAAACTGCTTAATGTGTGGGAACTCAGTCACATATTTGCCATATAGATTTCTGTGCGCAGCGTGGTTCAATGCTTCATAAAAACAATGTGTGGCTATACCAATTGAACCCCATCCCAAATTGAATTTACAGATATTAATAGTATTGAGCGATGCATCCCATGCATCTCTTCCCTTATCAAGTATATCTGCTTCAGTTATTGGATAATCATGCAATGCAAACTCTGCAACATACGACTGATTCTGAATAACATTCTTTATGCATTCATACTTGGGATGCTGCGAATCTACTACAAAGAATACATAGTCACCGGTGTCAGCAAACTTACCAAACGTAGACACCATAGCAGCCTTGTTGCCGTTGCCAATGTAGTACTTGTCGCCATTTGCCCTGTAAGTGCCNTCGCCATTTGGATACAGCATCATGTCGCTTGAATAAATGTCAGCACCATGCTCTTTTTCTGACAACCCAAATGCAAAAATAGCGCCTTCTTTCAAAAGCTTGGCAGCCTTCTGCTTCACCTCTTCGTTTTTACCCATCCAGATTGGTCCAAGACCCAACTGCGAAACCTGAAAGGTATACCAATAGCACAAACCATAAAAGCCTAAAATCTCAGCAAAGTTAACTATGCGATAGGTATCCCAGCGGCTATTTGCATCCCCATAGCCTTTTGGAGTAAACAGTTTTGCAAAAATCTGATTATCTTTCTGAAACTGCAAAAAGTCATCATACCACACATAATTGTGGTCATCATCAAGGATTTTCTTCAGGCCTTTTGTTTCAAAAAAATTAATTGTTTTTTTCATAATGTCTTCCGACTCTTTGTCGGAAAATTTGACATCGTACTTTTTTGGATTTAAAAGAATCATACTCCACCCCTATTCAAATTATAGTAACAAATTTGAGTATACCATTCAAATGGCTTTTTGTAAAGAAAAAATTACAGTGTTATGTATTTTTTTAATCAACTTTTTTTATTTATTGTCAATGTAATTGTTTTGGCGTGCCCCCGCCTTCATACGGCGGGGTCGGGCTGCTTCGGGCTTCGGCTTACAGCCTACGGCCACGGGCGTGGTGGGTATTCCATTTTATAAACACCTCGCACCACTGTATCGCTGCATGTTGCGGTAATATCGACATCAACTCTCCACTGCTACGCCACGCCCGTGGCTGCTATCGCACCCTGCGCATCCCTCACGCGGTAACTATCGCCTTATAATACCACCACCCTGTCTTTAATTTTTCCACTGTCCACCAATTCCATAAATTCTTCTGCCATGTGTACACCCAATTCAACTGCCTTTTCCCAGAAATAAAGACGTTCATTATCCTTGCCTGCAAATGTATAAAAATCATTTCTGTCTGGAATCTTTTTATACGGCAGTGATGCAATTGCTTCCTGTGATGGGCACACCATGCACAAATCGTAAAGGTTGTGATGCGGCCTGCGGTACGGTAGCACCTTGTCAAACCATCCCGGTATAATACTGTCGCGGTAATGGGGATACAGCGCAATTCCACCGTTCAGCGCAAGCGGCAGGTCCATCTGATAATCCACAAGCCCGCCGTCACGGAGCATTACAGTGTGACCGTCAAAAGTATACGGCACACCTTTCATCACCAGTGGAATAGCACCTGAGGCCATAATAGCTTTTTTAAGGTTTGAAGCATCAAGCCCAATGTAATGAGTATTGAAGTTATTCCACTTAATAAATTGGGGGTATTCCCTTGTGTCATAAAACACAAATCTGTCAAAATGTAATTGCAACAATTTCCTGCTTACTGCATTGGTCAAAGCAGTTACAGCCAGGCCTGCCATAAGAGGGTATTTATGCTCGTAGCTCAGCAGGTGTTTTGAACGTGCAGTGATAATGCAAAGCCGCAAAACCGGATGCGTAAGTATCTCTTTTATTTTGTTGTCGGGCAGGTAGGTTTCCATAATCGCGACTGTCTCAGCAGTGATTTCATCCCTATTAGGATTTAGCGAATATTTCTGTGCCATATACCGTTCTTTAAAAGTATCTAAGGCACGTGCCCCATCCTTTTGTGCTAGTGCAGCAAACCTCCACGTTGCAATAGAAGAGCCAATCAGGTGCACTGTGCTTTTTCTTTTTGATAAAAAATGTTTATATATGGCTTTATCCAGTCCATACAACACAAGCCACTTTGGCCCACCAGCAGCACCAAGCACACACTGTATACGTTCTTTTTGTAAGCCTTCTTCTTTAATAATTTTGTATGCGTTTTTTCCTGCTTTAATAGTGCATAATTGTTTCATAGTGACCTCAGTGAATAAATCATTTTAAGATAACAGTGTTATTAAAGTACAATTAAGGCAAGGATTTTTTATTGACAAAGAGGGAAATAACTATATCATTATTCTGCAATGAAGCAACATTATTGAAATCTTTTGTTTGCTTATAACTACCATCTCTTTGACTTATGTTCCACTATATTTTAAGTATAAATGACACTTTTCTTATGTCACCGGTTTAAGAACAAAAACGTTGAATGTACTAAAGTAGGTTATGTGAAATCCCAAAAAATGAGGTGAATTCATATATGGCCATTCCTGATTATCAGAAATTTATGCTACCTCTTTTAAAATATGCTGAAGATAATTTAGAGCATTCAATAAATGAAGCAATTGATTACCTTGCAAATCAATTTGAAATCACCAAGGAAAACAGAAATAGTCTACTTCCAAG
>JAOAIH010000010.1 GCA_026414805.1 Spirochaetota bacterium
TCATAAGCCACTTCACCTCTGATCTTACTTTGTAATAATTTTTCGCGCAAATTTAATAAATCATTTTTCAAAGAAGCATCTATAATTAAATCATCTACTTGCACTATAATTCCACCTAAAATAGTTGGGTCTATGACCTCTTCAACAATAATATTCTTATTAAATCTATCCTCAAGACTCTTTTTAATCCTGTTTATAATATCTTTATCAAGCTTTATACTGCTAATTAAAGTGATTTTCTGGCGGTTATTAACTATATCAAGTAATTCGCTAAAAGCGATATTAATATCCGGTATGTCCTGTTGACGCCCATTGTCAATTAATACTTTAAGAAAGTTAACCATAAGTTCAGATAGTTCACTGCCAAAAACTTTATCCACAAATTGCTTTTTTGATTCCTTTGTAATTCCTGGCGCACTAAAATAACGCATCAAATCCTGATCATTTTTTAATAATTCAGCAAGGAAGGATAGTTCCTCCTCAATTTTTGATATTGCGTTTTTCTCATGCGCAATTTCTAACAAAGCACCTGCATAAACTTTCGCTACTTCACTTGTTGCCACAGCGATAACCCTACTCATTAAAATTTAAGGACAGTTCAGTATTACTGAACTGTCCTTATTTTTTGTAATGCCTCTTCAACAAGGGCTTTCTGATCTTCTACTTTGAGATTCTTTGCGATAATTTTTGCAGCAATATCTGTTGATATTGTTACAACTTCAGCATGAATCTCTGCCAGCGCTTTATCCTTAGCAAGATTAATCTCACGTCGCGCTCTCTCAATGAGGTCCTTGGCTTCCTGATTTGCTTTTTCAACTATGGAATTTCTCAACCTTTCCGCATCAGCCTTGCCTTCAGCGATGATGCTTGCTGCCTCCTCTTTTGCCTTATCCATCATTGCTTTATGCTCAGCAAATAGCCTTTCGGCTTCAAGACGGGACTTCTCTGCAGATTCAATATCACCACGAATCTTCTCAGCCCTTGCATCAAGCGCCTCAACAATAGGCTTCCATGCGGCTTTCCATAATATCAATAACAACACTATAAAGGTTATTATTGTCCATAACAGGAGGCCGGGATCAACCTTTAGCAAGCCTTCTTTTAAAACTTCCATAGTGAACTACCTGTTAAAAGATTTACTTAACTTCAGTCTGCGCTGCTGCTGGTTTTTCAACTGGTGGTGTAACAACTGGTGACTTAGTTGCTAGCATAAATGTTACAACGAGAGCAAAGAATGTGAAACCTTCAATAAGAGCAGCAGCAATAATCATTGCTGTTCTTAAGTCACCGCTCAACTCAGGTTGACGAGCCATACCCTCTAAAGCACCAGTAGCTAACTTACCAATTCCAAGTGCTGCACCAAAAACTATCAAACCGGCTCCAAAACCAGCTCCCAAGTAAGAATAGCCTAGATATTCCATTGACTCCTCCTCGTAAATTTTTGAGTATTAAAATTTAACACCAATATGTTATTGCGAACATAATATATTGAATACCTCTTTCCACTCAAATTAATGAGCATGCATAGAGGCACCAATAAACATAGCTGAAAGCACAGCAAAAATATACGCCTGGATAAAGGCTACCAATAACTCAAGCAAATAAATCATTAATGAACCGGCAACAGACCCTATGCCAACCCAATAACTCTGGAACATCATGACAAGATAAATGAATATTATTATCACCACATGGCCAGCTGTCATATTTGCAAAAAGTCGGACTGTTAAGGCAAAAGGTTTAATTAAAAGTCCAATTATTTCAATGGGGAACATTAAAGGCAATACAAAGGCAGGAACCCCGTGTGGTACTAAACCCGCCCAGTAACCAAATACTCCTTGTTTGATCATTCCTATTCCAAGCATACCAACAAGTGTACAGAGAGCAAGACCACCCGTTACAGCTAGGTTACCTGTAGCCGTTGCCATGCCAGGGATTAACCCAATAAGATTGCAGAAAAGTATAAAGAAAAATACAGTAAGAAAATAGGGCATCGCCTTTTTCACATAATGATGGTCAAAATTAGGCTCTACAATTTCATCATGTACAAATGCTATTAACACTTCCCATAAATTAACCCATCGTGAACGCGAACCATAAGACGCATTTTTTATTTTACGAGCAACCGGTATAAAAACAATTAAACATAAAAATGCTGACAACCATAGCATTAAAACCCATTTGGTAATTGTCATATCAAAAATACCAAATAGTTTTTCATGAAAAAATTTCTGGTTAATTTTACCGATAAAGCCATCATGGATGGGGTGATCAGTTAGGTGATGCATTACGATATCATACATCGACTCTTTTTCACCACTTTCAGATGATTGGATAATAGCCTGTAAACCTTGTAGCAGTTGAATCATAGCCTTAAACACCTCATCAAATTTTTTTATTATCTGACTGATGTAACATAAACGTTACATCCATTTACGCTTTTTAGAACCGCTACTATTGTTGTTATCACCTTGCTGCGACCGCTTTAAAAGACGCTCAAGCTCGGATAAGCTTTTCATTAAATTATAAAAACCTGCTCCCATTCCAATAATTGTCCCTATAACAACAAAAACTGGACTGCTATTGAAATGTTTATCAAGTAAATACCCACCATATAAGAACACAAGAATCGTAATTGCAAGTTGAATGCCAATTGTTGAATATGCAAGTATGATTCTTGTGATATCCCTTTTCACATAAACCTCAAAAACTAACACTGAATTCCATACAAGCACCATACCTTTTTTTGTCAACAAAATAAGTCTGATTTTTTTTAAAAAAATTATTATTGTTATTATATACAATATTTAATATTTATTATACATCTCTTTGAAATTAGTAAAATTAGTTACTAACTTAAGTAATATTATATAAAATATTTTATATACATATTATTATAAAGAACCGCTCTATGAAATAATAAACCCTTATAAGATATATATTACTCTTCAACAATATTATTTTTTTTAGGCTCAAAGTCGATAAATGAAAATGTGAAACAATAATGCTACCACTGAGGGTTTGCAATGAAATTATCAATTAAGCTTATCGAAAAAAATAATGAATTTATTGCTACATGTCCCGAACTTGATATAAGTTGCTACGCTTCAAATAAAATTGAAGCAATTAAAAGAATTCAAAGCATTCTTTCATTTTACATTCAATCAGCTCAGGAATTAGGTTACTCTGTAGAAAATTTTGAGACTATTGACGTTGATGGCACGCATTATCAGTTTAACCATGACATTTATCCACCATTAAATTCCACTATGCACTAATAACAGAGCTGGCTTTAAAAGCCAGCTCTACTATTACATTTATCACTTTATTAACTTAGTTATTTTCCTTCAAGTTGGTCCTCATGTATTGTAAACTTATTGATATGCAACATATCTCTTTTCCACTTTGCTAAATTTTCAGCTCTTTTTTTTCGGTATATCATATTTTCAATCTGATCCTTAACTTTTTCAAAAGACATAACCTGCTTAATCTGTTTTCCTTTTTGATTAATAAATGTAGTGAATCTGGTATCTTTATATTTTTCGTATTCATCGCGGATTTCCTTTGGAGTAATAACAATTCCACGGTCTGCAATATAATCCATATATTCTTTTGCAAAGAGCATGTTTTTTCTTTTTTCAACTTCTTTCTTTAACTCCTCATTTGCTTGTAAGTTATCTTTTATTGCTTCTCTTTTAAGAAGAGCTACTTTAAAGGCATTCTTTGCAATATCTATTCTTTTGGTGTCATCTACCGTAGCCTTTGACAACGGGCTCCCCTTGTGCTGAAAATATGAAATTCGCTTATCTAGGTCTGCAACGGTAAAGGAGCTATCTCCAACCTTAAAAATAATATCATTGGGATTTTTACTTTTGCAATTTTTCTCATTAAATTGCACATCTGACGCATTCATTAATTTTTCAATATAATTATTAGCAGCTTTCCTCAACAATAATTGTTCAAGCCTTTTTGCCTGCATTTCATCATCAATTATTTTATTAAGGTTTTTTTTGGTTAATTCTTTTTTGTCTACCAATTGCACAATATATATCCCCTGTTGAGTTTTAATAGGAGTTTCAACAATACCTGGTTTTTTTTGTTCGATAGCTGCTACGATTTCTGGTGACAGCATATCCTTTACTACATAACCAATATCACCACCATTTTTCTTTGAGAAATCGTCAGAGTACATTTTTGCAAGTTCTTCAAATTTTTCACCATTCTTTAATTTACCAATTATTTCATTTGCCTTGCTTTGTACTTCAGCATAAGCTTTTTCCAGCTCCGCACCTGATAGGTTTACACGTTTATTATTAATAATCTTAAAATCCCTTACACGCAGGAGAATCTGTTTTAAATGATATGCTGGTTCTTTGAATTCGGCTTTATCTTTAATTTCCCTGTCATACAGATGCTTTAACAAAACCGATTCTAATGCCATGTCCTCAAGGAATCTATATTTCTCTGTATTTAAGAGATTCTCTTTTTTAGCTTCTTCTAAAGCTATATTTTCAATAGCCATCATTTCTAGTTTATCTTTTTGCTGCTTTTTGCTTTTCATTATTGCTTCAACAGAAAATTGTTTATCCTGAAGCCACTGCTTAAATTGTCCTCTTGTAATAGTTGCACCGCTATATGTAGCCAAAACATCAGAACTGCATTTACACCCTATTAGAGCAGCAACAACTAGCATTACTACTGTTACAAACAAGAGCCTCTTCATATAAATCCTCCACCTATAGATAATATCCCAACCCTTATTCAAACCACACTAATCAATTGTAGATACAACGTGATTAATAATTATATGGAAATATACTATTTTTTTAGTACTACAACATTTTATTCAATAGTATTAAATAATCTTTTTATTAATTGTTTGCTATAGTGCAAAGCATAATAATTTTTGCAATTATCTTTTTAGAAAAAAATGTATATTTTTGGTTACACGATATTTACAATGAGTTTTCTATAAATAGTACCATTCTTCTATAATTTTATGAATTAATTCATATAACCATTAGATATAAATTTTTTTATTTTCAATGTATTCTATAAATTTTTATTCAAATACTATTGACAGAAATTACTATAGTGCATAGGATTCACATTACCAGGATAATTTAATTATATTGTTATTTGCTTATGAGAGATAAAGCTTTCTACAGAAATAAATTGAATTCGCTTATCCATCAGGATAATTCCTTTGATTGTGAAACATTAATTGAATATGGTTACGATGCAATTGAAAAAGGTAATTTTAGAAAAGCATTCAGACTCTTTGCCCTTGCATACCGTTTAATTGGCAATCACCCTGAAATACTCAATGGTCTTGGACTGACATTGTGTGAAATGGGGAAATTAAAATTTTCAAAAAACTTTCTTTTATTTGCGTTAAAAAAATTTCCTGATAATGTTTTGATTTTATCAAATCTTGCAACTGTGTATTTTGAAGAATATGATTATGACAGGTCAATTTATTATTATACACGTGCACTTGAAGTTGATCCTAACTTCATTGAGGCACATATAAATCTTATTAATGTATACTTTGAACGGGGAGATATTTTCATGGCATACATTTCATGCCTTGACCTACTCAAGAAAGATCCACATAATCCCGAAGTCCAGGAATTGTGTAATGATATAATACTTAATATGGGATTATCGCTAGTGTAGTATTACGGTTGTGTCAATTGCTCACGTAGATCAATTTTCCACTTACCGTTTTCTTTAACCAGCTTATGAACAACTTCCATGCCAATAGCATTTTGCTTGTTATGCTTCACACATTGTAATGTCACCGTAGCATTGTCTTTTGTCTTTTCTATCTTTACGACATCCCATTTTGAATCTGCATCATGATGAACCCATACAAACGGGTACACAGCACCATGTTTTTTCTTCATATTTTCAACCTGATTTCGTGATGTGCTGTCTAGAAATTCAAGCAACTGCTTTTCATCAGTTGTTGTAAGATAGCTCATAACAACAGATGCTGCTTCGTCAAGGGGCTCATGCTTACACGAAATAAACTTAAGAACAAGTATTAATATAAGCAGTATTGTTAAAAAGCTTATGTTTTTAGTATATTTTAGCATTTGGTTTAGCACCTTACTCTTTTTATAATAGAGTTGATTATCTTACTTAAAACCTTGCGATGTGTATGACTTTTTCATCTGGGTGAATTGTTACGTTGAGCTATCGCCAATACTATTTTATTCCCATGATTTGCGATATGAGAGTCGCTCTTTTAAAGTATAGAAATCGCTGCCTTTGGGTACATCGCGCAGACGTGTTTTCAGAGTATCGGGATCAATAAGCTCGCTGAACGGAACGGCTTTTAGGTCAAAATTATCAGTTACCGAAACCATAACCCCAAACATATTTTCACTGTAAAATTTATATGCACCATAACCAAGCATTGCACCTAGTACCACATCAAAACTTATTGGTGGAGCCGATCGTGTTTCATAACCAATCTGCTTTGCCACTATCTTTACTTCCATACCTGTTTTTTCCTGATAGCGTTTTTTAACGCGCTCAGCCAGTATCTCACCAATTTTTGCTTCTCGGTAAAGGATGTTTCCATGTTTATCAGTATGTTTTGGCTTATATTCATCGGGCAATTTATCAACAATGCCTTCGGATACTGCAATAACTCCATAAGGGCGCCTGTTATTTTCACGAGCAAGGATAACATTAGTAATTTTATCCACAAGCACATCGATATCGAGTACATCTTCTTCTATATCTTCAGCAGCTACCATCATAATTGCTTCAGCAGCAATACCCGCCGCATAGGTAATCCACCCTGCTTTGCGACCCATAAGTTCAACAATGAAAAAGCTATCTGTTGCCTGCGCATCAGCTTTAAGGTTCAACATCATCTTTTGTGCAGTATCAACTGCAGTCCAATACCCAAATGTCCAGGGTATTCCATAATAGTCGTTATCTATAGTTTTTGGTATGTGGATGACAGGGAAACCCATAAGGTTAAGGAAATTTGCTGTCTTTAATGTATCGTCGCCACCAATTGAAATTAGTGCACCAATTTTTAAATATTCAAATGCATCAATAATGTTTTTTAGCTTTTTACTTTTTTCAGGATCCTGTAAATCATTAAGCGTTTTAATATCCTTTCCGGGATTAGCACGTGAAGTTTTAAGGTATATTCCCCTTTCATTACGGACATGAGTAATATTGTAATCTATTTCTTCGTAGTGAACTCCCTTTTTAATTTTAGGATAATTGATGTTGAAGTCTTGTAAAAACTCATACCCCCTGTAAAAACCTATAACAGGAATACCATTATCTAAAAAATTGAGTGCTACTGATGAAATAACTGTATTTGCACTTGGCGCAGGGCCTCCAGAAAAAAGCATTCCTATCTTTTTATACGCAGGACGCAGTTTCATAATACAATCCTCTTATGATAAATTCAATACAAACAATCCCAGTTAAATAATACGTATATATTTTCTTAATAGCAATTATTTTTTTATTGCTTCAAAATAACCAAAGCATCAACTGCAACTGGTTTATTCCCATCAATAATAACTGGATTTATGTCAATTTCTGCTATTTCATCATATTTGCTTACAAGCTCACTTAACCCTACAAGAGCTTTTGCCATTGCTTCTCTGTCAACAGCTGGAGAACCTCTAAAAGGTCCTAATAATTTTTTTGTTCTAAGCTCATCCATCATTTCATGGGCATCAATTTCGGTTATTGGAGCAACTCTGAATGACACATCCTGCAGGGCTTCAGTGAAAATGCCTCCTAACCCAAACATGACACAGGGACCAAACTGCGGATCACGAATAGTCCCAAGTACAAATTCTCTGTTATCTCCATCAAGCCATTCTTGTACTAAAACTCCATCCAGTGGCACTCCTTTACCGGTTATTTCATCAAAAGCCCGTGCTACTTCTTCTTCGGTTTTCAATTTTAATTTTACCATTCCTAACTCGGTTTTATGAGTCAGCGTGTCTGCGCACCCTTTTAACACAACGGGGAATCCCAATTGCTGTGCATACGCAATTGCTTCTTCTCTTGTTTTTGCTAGATAGTTTCTTGAAACAGGAATACCTGCCATCTTTATTACATTCTTTGAATCATACTCGGATAATGCCTTTTGCTTGTTAGCTATCGCCCTTTCTAAAATCTCACGCATACACCTTGCTCCTTTTTGCTACGAAATTATAATATTGATACATTTTTGATAGGCACAACACTGCCTCTTCCGGGGAATCATAAATGACCACTTTATACTTATCCCCATTTGAATGAACTGTTTCATCGCCGGGCATCTTTGACAATGAAACCGGTAAAATTGGTTTATTATAACGATTCATAAGCTCTACTAATCTGTCAAGAAATTCCTTTTGATGTATATACAATAAATTTTTGAAATCATCAAATACACTTTTATCCATCTTTCCAAGATTATATACCGCTTCCGCAGCACGGTATGCAAATACCTTGGAACCAACTATGCCCAACACTATAACAGCATCAAAATCTTCATGAGCAACCATGAACTCAACTGCATCTTTAAATAATTGAAAATCTGGCTGCCCAACAAGATCCACAGGATTTCCCCTGCTCCAGAATGGTGGAAGCCTTTTATCAAGCTCATCTTTAATGGACTGTGGCAGTTGTGGTATTGCAAGGCCCCGCTCAGCACATTCATCAGCAGTAACAACACCCCACCCTCCACCAAGTGTAATAATCCCAATCCTATTACCCTTTGGAAGTGGAAATGAATCAAACGCAGCTGAAAGTGTTAATAGTTCGCGAGGGGACTCCGCAAATACAATCCCTGTTTGCTGCATAACACCTTTAAATATAGAAAAAGAGCCTGCCATTGCACCTGTATGTGATGCTGCTGCTTTACTCCCTATTTCAGTTCTTCCAGCCTTAAGAGCAATTATTGGCTTATGGAGCGATGTCTCTCTGGCTATTTCAACAAATACTCTGCCATCATCAACTCCCTCTACATACATGAGAATTACTTTTGTCTGACTATCGCTGTGAAAATATTTAAGGTAATCTTCAATTTTGAGAACTGCTTCATTACCTGAACCAACAAATTTTGCTATTCCAATATCTTCACTTTCTGCCCATTCCATAATCTGGTAACCCAGATTTCCACTTTGGGCAATTATTGAAATACCACCGGGTTTTGGGCGGGTGATAGCTCCTGTTGCATAAAGCGAACAATGAGTATTGACTATACCCATTGTATTTGGCCCAACAATATTCAGCCCATGAGTCTTTGCAAGTGCAATAATTTCTTTTTCCATTTGAAGACCTTCAGCGCCTGTTTCGCTGAAGCCCGATGTTATCATAACTACATTTTTAATTCCTTTTGTTATGCAATCCTGCAAAATCTGCATAACTGTCTTTGCAGGTGTAGTGATAAAAACCAGATCAACCGTTTCTGGAAGATCCACTATTGAAGGATAAGTTGTATACCCAAATACCTGAGATATATTGGGGTTCACTGGATAGTATCTACCTTGAAATTTGCCATCCAGTATGTTACTTGAAATGTACGTACCCCATTTAAAAGGTATTTCTGAAGCGCCAACAACAGCAACTGACTTTGGAGCAAATAAGTTATCAAGCATCACCGACCTCTTGGATAATTATTAATATACTCAAGGTTAATTAGTAAGACATATATATGTATGTCAACGATTTTGCACCAAATTTTTATAACTTTTCCACCACCAATTGTAAATAACCTAGAAAAAAGCGTATTGATTATTATTATCATTTAATATCCCTTACGCTTTTTCTGTGATTCCCATTTCCATGCAGATGCGACAATAGAATCAATATCAGTATACCTAGGTTGCCAGTTCAAAGAATTTTTAGCTTTCTGTGATGAAGCAACAAGTACCGCAGGATCTCCAGGCCTACGCGCTCCTTCTTGTACTTTAAATTCTTTTCCTGTAATGCGTCGTACCGAATCAATGACTTCTTTGACACTGAATCCCCTGCCATTTCCTAAATTAAACACATCGCTTTTGCCCGATTCCAGCAATTTCTCAAGGGCAAGAATATGTGCATCACCAAGGTCATTTACATGAATGTAATCACGAATACAGGTGCCATCAGGCGTATTATAATCGGTGCCAAAAATAGTTATTGTATACCCTGGATCAAGCACTGCGCGTATCACAAGCGGTATTAAGTGAGTTTCTGGCACATGGCTTTCACCAATTTCACCAGATTCATCAGCACCTGCTGCATTAAAATAACGCAGGCTAATAGCACTAAAATTATCCGAGCTTGACAGATCTTTTAATACTTCTTCAATAAAATATTTTGTTTTGCCATAAGGGCTTTCAGGTTTCATTTTGCTTTCTTCTGGAATTGGAACAATTTCTGGATTGCCATATACTGCAGCAGACGATGAAAAAATAAATCGCTTTACATTGGTTTTTATCATTGCTTCAAAGAGCGTAAGTGTTTTTGCTACATTATTTTCATAATATTTGAGTGGATACTGTACTGACTCACCAACTGCAATATATGAAGCAAAATTCATAACACACTCAATTTTATAATGCGATAGTACATGCAAAAGTTTATCAAAGTCGCCAATATCACCTTCAATAAATTCAAATCCTTTCACAAAATCCACAAATCCACCGCTTAAATTATCATAGACGATAGGGTTAAATCCTTTTTTTGCCAGTAGGCGAGTTACATGGCTTCCTATGTATCCTGCTCCACCAGTTACTAGAATATTTTTCATCATAATTCTCCTTAAATATTCACATTCTTTTTATCCAAAAATACTTATTTTTAATACCCTGCTGCCATGATGATTGATCCAACTATCAAACCCACTATAAGATTGATGCCTTTTATCAATAAAAAATCTTTTCTTGATTGCGCTAAAAGTGGCAGCATAGTATGCCCATCCTGAACAATTGAACTTGTTACCAGCACTGATAAAGGAACCAGGCCTTTTGCAAACATCACCACAAATAAAAGATGCGGTCCAGATTCTGGTATTACTCCAATAAGAGCTGCAATAATTAAAATGACCCATCGTGCACTATGTATTAATGAATCAAGATGCATAATATCTACCAGTAGGTGAATTACAATTAAAGCCGATAGCGTCCACAAAAAGATTCTTAAAAGATGCCGTTTAATAACATGTTCCCATAAATGCTCCTGTAAAAAATGCTCAGGAACTATCGCCACTATTATTATAGCTATTGTGATAATTACCGGCAATGCAATTTTTATAAAGCCTTCTTCTTGATGAAAAAAACCTGAAACAATTAATAACAATGCAACTGCCAACAAAGACATCAAAGATGCCCTTGATAAAGAAAGATTTTTCCACAATGAAAGTATATTTTCCAGAGTATAATGCATAAATGGAATTTCATCATGAACTACCAGTCCATCACAGCAATGCTCAGCATGCACATGTTTTTTAAATATAATATCAGTGCAATATCCTGCTGCAATCCCAATTGTTGCAAGAGCAATATTTAAATATATTGCAACAACAGGGAACATGGCAAACATAACAAATGCTTCATCACCGCTTGTTGCAATCATGGTAGCCACTATTGCACCCAATGTAATGGCACCATGAGAATACATTGCTGCGGCGGCAAACCCTCCTAAACAACCTGGTATTATACCCAATACAACTGAAATTACATACTGTTTAAATCGTGTGGTTTTGAGATTTGCTATTTTACCCTGTGTAACAACATTAATATACTCTACCAGCAGCATAATTACGATGACAAACATTGTAATAAATAAAGATTCTTTAATTACCTCAAGCAAGGTATGCATTCCAGATCTCCTTAATAAAAGAGGATTTTACCTAACCCCACTGCAACTTCTACTTTTATGAGTTTATCCAGCATTAAATATCACTCATCAGCCGTTTTAAGCTATCCTATATCACTAAAAGTATCCAGTATTATATCTATGCACAATTCTTTTTTATTAACTACACATAAAAATTATTGACATCAGACTCATTGATATATTTACTTCTGAACAATACGTTATTATTTATATTAACATCTGTTATTTTAGAAAGTTTAAATTTTTACTTAATTTTTACGGTAATACAATAATAATGAAACAATCAATATTTAAAAAATTAATTTTAGCAATTTTTATATTACTTACTCTTATACACATTGTAGCATGTGAAGATGAACCTATAAAAATTAAACTTATGGTAGTATCAACTGCCAAAGGATTTCATGGATATTATATTGTCAATGGTGGCACACTTACCCCATTTTCTGCTACTGAAGATGCGTATGGCATAGCATTATATGAAAAAGAAATTGAAGATGTTGAATATTTAGAAGTTAGTGCAACAACTGAAGATGGTGCAACTTCAATAGAAATCAAGATATACAAAGACAATAAAAAAGTAAAAAGCTCTCAGAAAACAATTGAAGATCCATATAATAGCTACACATTGAATTTTGAATATGAAATGGGCTAAGAAGAAACATCTGAATAAAAACTATAATACTTTTTACTAAAAAGGTAGGATTATGTTAAATTTTGAGATACACGATGCAACACGTGAGCTTTCCATAGCTCGAGCTTTAAAGAAATATGAACCTCCATTCAAAGTTATCGATAACTATCGCTTAATAGATGATGGGTTTAACCCTGAAGCAACTGTACAGATTGAAGCCAACGGCACGTTTATTCATGAAGCTTCAACCGGCAATGGCCCTGTTGATGCACTGGCAAAAGTATTAAAAAAAGCCCTCATCCCGCTTTTTCCCGAAATTGAAAATGTTAAGCTAGTTGACTATCGTGCAAATATAATGGATGCAAAGCGAGGAACTAGCACCGATGTTGAAGTAACAATAATATTTACTGATGGCGAACAGGTGTGGAAGGTTTATGCCATATCTGAAAATATCAACGCTGCATCATTTAGGGTATTGCTGGATGGTTTTGAATACGCAATTCTTAAAAAAGACAAGAAAATACCCTAAGACACTTCAAGTGCAATAAAAGCAATATCATCATCAATTGCTGGATTTTTCTTTAAAACTGTATTGATGATTTCCTTGGTTGCATCAGCAAGCGGAAGATGACATGAGTTTTTAATTGCATCATGCAACAATTCAAACCGTAAATCTTTTTTGCCTTTTATCTCAATTTCTATAAGCCCATCTGTGTATAAAAACAATCTATCGCCTTTTGCAAGAGGAATATTTCTGCGTGTAATGCTGATATCTCTATGAATTCCTAAAATTGTACCGGAGCTATCGAGCATAGTAATAGTATCTTTAGATAACAGCATAGGATATGGATGGCCACAACGGGCGTAATGAAAACTAAACTCACCCTTTAAATTTGGAATAATCACTCCATACACAGCGGTAAAATAATACCCCGAAAGTACATCTATAAGCTCATTATTTAAATTAAGCAAAAATTCATCAGGTTCAATTATTCCATCATTCCATAATCTTTCAGTTGCATATTTTAATACTGTAGAAAATAACGCTGCCGGAACACCATGACCTGTAATATCAGCTATGAATACGCATAATTTTTCATTTATAGCTTTGAGAGTGAAGAAATCGCCACCCACGTAATCATACGGAATATACTGCGTGTAGATATTCAAACCCGGAAATTGGGGAACATGCGTATTGATTATAGAATGCTGTACTCTGCGTGCATATTCCAGATCTTTATTAATAATTTCATTTCTCTTCCTAAGCTCCTCTTCGCTTTTGCGTAATGCTTCTTCCTGTTGTTTTTTTTCGGTTATATCTTCTTTTATGGCAACAAAATGCGTAACGGTACCCTTTTCATCAACTACCGGTGCGATAACACAGTGCTCCCAGAAATATGTACCATCTTTGCGTTTATTATGGAATATGCCGTCCCATACCTCACCTTTAAGAATAGTGTCCCACATGTGCTGATAAAATTCAAGTGGCTGAAAGCCTGATTTCAGTATCCGTGGATTTTTACCTATAGCTTCTTTAAAACTATATCCAGTAATTGATTCAAATTTTGGGTTAACATACTGTATTATGCCGTTTGTGTCGGTTATGACAATTGAGGCAGGGCTTTGTTCGATAGCTCTAAGTAAAACGGATTGTTCTATTGATGACAAGATATTTTTCATAGTATAAAGCTATTCCACCTTTTCAACATTATTCATTGCTTTTTTCATTAATCCTTTAATATAATATAGTATATTTATACATATTGTAAAATTATTTTTAAATATCATTGTTTGGCACTTGTTACATCACGCATATCATGAGTATGTACCTTTTCTGCAGTGTTATTGCATGGGTATTAATTTTATTGCATATTTTGTAAGTATAAAAGAAAATTTCTTGACCCATGCAGTATAAACCCTTTGAGTGTATTCATGCGAAAGAATAACCGACAACAAATACTTGATATTGCACGTAAACTTTTTCTTGAATTTGGATACAATGGGATATCCATACGCAATATTGCAAAGCGTGCAAAGCTGACAACCGGAGCTATCTATTTCCACTTTAAAAACAAAAAAGAAATTTACAGCACTATTTGCCTTGAAGCCATTAATACATTACACCGGCTATTCATTGAAGGTATGCAAGCACGAAGAACACCTGCCCAAAAGCTGATATCTACTTATGACTCATATCTTAAGTTTTATTATGAATACAGGGATTATTATAACATCTTAACAGAATATAAAGCAGAATACGATGATGAACCTGACCCACATAAAGATGAAATCCAGAAGAAGAATTTAGCACTGCTTGAAATGATGGCAGGAGCGTTCATGGATGGAGTAAAAAAAGGCGACTTCAAGGATTTAGACCCCAAGATGGTTGCCTTCTTTCTGTCTGCAGTTGCAGAAGGCATGCTACAGTTTAAAAAATTAGGCGTGATGGATGCTGCAGGAATTAGCGATAAAAATTTCAGGGAATTCATGAAAATTATCGTTGGTCAGGGAATACAAAGATAAACATTTACATTACTGAAATTCTTTTTTAACACTATCAATCATTAATTTTTCATACAGGCAAGGAAATACCCTTGCCACAATATAACTCAGTTTGCCCACAGGCGTAAGTACAAGCGTTCGTTTTCGTTTTATAATGCCTTTGTACACAGCTTTGGCCACAGTATCAGGCGTAGCTTCTTTACCAACCACTGCCCTTTTACTGATATTAACCGACCCATTTCCCGAAAGAGCTCTCAACTGAAGGTTTGTCTGCGTAAAGCTTGGGCATACCATCATCACATGCACACCGTAGTGCGTAAGCTCAGACCGCAGGCTTTCAAATAATCCATGAAGTGCATGTTTGCTTGCACTGTACCCTGTCCTGCCGTAAAGTGGTGCAATGCCGGCAATGCTTGTAATCACTACAATGACTCCTTTTCTTTCAATAATACTATGAACTGCTGCTTTTGTACAGTAGAGAGCACCAAAAAAATTTACATCCATTACTTTACGGAATACTTTAGTGTGAGTATCAACAAAAAGGCTTCGTTGCGTTATGCCGGCATTGTTAACCAAAATATCAATTCCACCACATTTTTTTATTATTTTGGCGATAGCTACTGAGCATTGTTTTTCTGAAGCAATATCACACTGTATACCAATCACAGGTATATTTTTACTCTGCAATAGAGCAACCTGTTTCTGCAGAGCTTTTTTATCAATATCGACTATTGCTATCGATGCACCGTGAAAGCCAAACTCATGTGCAATTGCAGCACCAATGCCACTTGCACCACCTGTAATAAGTGTGACTTTACCATCTAAGTTCTTCATGGCTAACCTTTGTGGTTTTACTATGAGCTATCGCACACCATATTGAAATAAAAACTATTGTTGCTTCTTTACGATTTTGTCTTCCTCAATATAAGAAAGCGCTGTATTTCTGTAAGGGCTAAAGCCACCACAAACATACCTACAAAAACTAAAATGGTTTTCATCAAACTCCATTGCCACAGCACTGGTGCACTTACCCACAGCATTCCAAGGATAATATACGGTGAAGCAAACATGAGCATAACACCTGTTTCAAGCGCAACAGTGGTTTTAAACTCAGGATCAACTATACGCAAAAGCAATAAGCCACTTGATACAGTACCAGTTACCGTACCATATATAACAAGCATTCGCTCAAGATTGTATTGCCATAGCTTTTTACCATAATACACACATACAAGCGTTGTGACAACTCCACCCGTTATACATATAACCAGTATTGGAATTATGTACTGCCATACAACCACAACCTGGATTGCCATTATGGTAGCAACAAGCAAATAATCCACAGCAAATCCGGTAATACGGCGCTGAATGCCCGGGTCAATAAGATATAAACCCCCAAGCTTTGAAATGATAAGACGTGTAATAAACGCAATCACCAGGCCAATAAAGAAAAAGAACCCCCACAGCATCTGTCCCATTTCAGGACTCAGTAATCTGCCAATTGCATACACAACAGCATAAGTAATCATATATACTAGCCCCATAATGCTTGCCTGAAATGCCATTGCATCAACATTTGATGAATGTGTAGTAAGTTCACCAGCACTTTCTTTTTGGGTGGTAGGCGTAATTATACCCTTCCGTATTTCTGGTGACAGTTCTTTTGGAGTGTGCACTGCCATTCCTTTACGTATACCCCAGTTTGCAAGTGGAACACCAACAAAAAATGCAAACAAAAAACCGGCAACAGCAAAGGTAAGCCCCAACGTTGCCGAATGCGCATAACCCAAATTTTCCCATACCTTGCCAACAGATAGTGCCTGACCAGGCCCTTCAGTAAACCCTAATGGAGTAAAAAATCCAAACGCAGGAAAAAGATTGAAACCTATTGCATTCAACAAAAGTACACATAATCCACCAATTATAGCCTGTATTGAAAACGCAATCCCTTCAATATTTGCCATCCATATAGAACCCTGTACCACCTCACCGGCTCGCTTTAAATCTGCTTTTTCTTTATTATAGGTGAGACCAATTGATATAAATGAAATATTGAACAAATGAAATGCCATTGTTTCTAAAATGTCTGCAGAAAGCGGTATAATACCATAACTTCGCAATATAAGTCCTATAGCTCCGCCAAGCAAACAACTGGGTATTAAAAATGTCTGAAACGCTTTAATCTTGGCACGTAAAATGATCCCAATAAGAAGCATTATTGACATCCAGCCAAAAGCAATCATTGCATCAAATGTAAATGGTATCTTCATGGCAACCCCCTGTGATGATATTTATATTTTACAATGGCCCTACCTTTAGCTTCAGAAATTACTCTACACATATATTTAAAACGATGTCAATTTATTTATCTCTTATTGATTTGTAAGGTACTTATACAACAATTGTCTATATACTACACCATATATTTATTGATATAAAAAAATATTTGCAATAATGTAACAGCCCATTTAGTATAATAAATCAAAAAAATACTCTGGTAAATGGAGAACGCCATGAAAATAATTGACCTTTCATCAACCATTGAGCCATCACCACCGCAGACACCTGATTTTCTAAAAATTGATATACAATACCACTCGCACGCTGATGGTGCAAAACAGGTTGAAGCGCTCCTGAAAGTACCCTCTCATCTTATGCGAAATGGTGAAGGCTGGGCAACGGAAACCATCACACGACTTGGCACTCATGACAGCACTCATGTTGATGCGCCTTGGCACTATAATACCACAATACAGGGCAAACCTGCCCCCACCATTGATGAGCTTCCACTGGAGTGGTTTTATGGCAATGGCGTTAAACTGGATATGACACACAAACCCGAAGGCAATCCCGTCACTCCAGAAGATATCGAAAAGGAGTTACAACGCATACACTATAGCATACAACCTAATGACATTGTTCTCATACAAACAGGAATGGACAAGTATTATGGACAGCCTGATTACATATTCCGCGGCTGTGGAGTTACCTATGAAGCAACAGTAATGCTTTACAACTTTGGTGTGCGGGTGATGGGGATAGATGCATGGGGATGGGATATGCCACTTAACCTGCAGGCACAAAAGGCATTGGAAGCCAACAAACCAGGAGTGTTCTGGGCTGCACATCAGGCTGACCTTGCTTATTCACATATGGAACGGCTTGTCAACTTAGACAAACTGCCCTCAACTGGATTTAAGGTTGCATGTTTTCCGCTGAAAATTAAACGTGCAAGTGCGGCACCAGCACGTGTAGTTGCAATAATTGAATAATTGTACTATTTTTTTTATTATCACAACCTGTGAAGAAAAAAATTCATTACTGTGGCACAACACAAATTCTAAAGGTGTAAAAGGGGCTTCGTGCAGTAGGACATCGCCTGAAGCGGTATTCTCGCGTCCTCTGCAATGGATGACTAAAATACGAGCCACCACGAAGCACCACATAAGTGGTTCCATATTCCTTATGTGGCCGGCAACCAGGATAGCCTATAAAGTAACTATCGGTCCACTCCCACACGATCCCGGGTGGTATTTCATCTTTCTTTGTTGCTGTAACTAATACATTACAGTAATCATTAAGATTTATAATTTTATTGGGCGATAGCTCAACACATTGTTCCATCGCCGGTACACCATACACACTAGCAAACGCCTCCCACATGTACTCCGTGGGAAGTATAACTTTATTACCTGTCTTTGCTGTGAGATATTCACAGTATGCACGTGCGTCATTGCAGCTTACTTGTAGCACACACATTGTATCTGAATGTGACATATACAGTGCATCAAGTGCGTCAATGCCAAAAGGCCTTTGCCAGGTAAGACCATTCTTTTTTGTCCACCTATCCTCCCACGTCCACGACCATCCATCTTTTTGCGCCTGTGTCACAAACCCTGTATCAGCAACAAATTGTGCAAATTCTTTTACGGTAACATAGCGCTTTGCAATAGCAAATTGATCTACTTCCACTATATGCTGCGGATATGAATGATACAGATACTCAGGTTTTATATCAGGTGGCAAAAGAGGTAATAACTTTTCAACAGTGCATGCCACAATACCCATTTCATAGTTTCCTGACAGTATATTAAATAATGTATTGGCATCAACCATGCTCTGACCCTTTGACTATATTTTTTCAATGTTAAGTACTACCGTGCATGTCAACTTAAAAAGCATATTTTACTTGATATAATACTATAATTTATTACAGTACTTATCCATTACTACGAGCAGTTGTAATTATCATAGATAGGAATGGGGGTTCTTTATGAATGCCATTACGTTAATGGTTATTGCCATAGCATTATTTATACTGGCATATACTTTCTATGGGAGGCTGATTGCAAAGCTTTTAGGTATTGACCCTGCACGTCAAACTCCTGCCCATACCATGTATGATGGTATTGATTATGTTCCAGCAAAAGCGCCAGTGCTATTGGGACACCATTTTGCCTCTATTGCTGGTGCTGCTCCTATCATTGGGCCGATAGTTGCTGCTACATTTGGCTGGATACCTGTTGCGATATGGATATTCATTGGTGGTATATTTATGGGTGCGGTTCATGACTTTAGTGCATTAATTGCATCAGTGCGCCATGGTGGCAGGTCAATTGGCGAAGTAATAGAGGAGCAGATAGGCTCACGAGGGAAGTTTTTCTTTCTTATATTTTCATGGTCAACGCTTGTACTTGTGATTGCAGTTTTTATTATTGTGGTTTCAAAAACATTTGAAGAAATACCTGCCGCAGCCAGTTCTTCATGCCTGTTCATTTTTGTTGCTATACTATTTGGATACCTTTTATATAAATTAAAACTATCATTATCTTTAGCCACAATTATTGGCGTCATACTGCTGGCGGCTTCTTTATATATAGGCTACATATATCCAGTTCAACTTACTGCAATGCAGTGGTCGTACTTCTTGATGATATATATTTTTATTGCATCGGTGACTCCAGTGTGGATATTGCTGCAACCACGAGATTATCTTAATTCTTTCATATTGTATGCACTTATAATTTTAGGCATCTTAAGTATTATTATAGCAAAACCAGAAATCAGTTTACCTGCATTTTCAGGCCTTCATGCTCCGCAGTTAGGATATCTTTTCCCTATTTTGTTTGTAACCGTTGCATGTGGCGCTATTTCTGGGTTTCATTCGCTGGTGGCATCTGGAACAAGCGCCAAGCAACTCAACAACGAAATGGATGCACGCATTGTTGGATATGGCGGCATGCTCATTGAAGCAACTCTTGCTGTAGTTGCACTCATCACTGCTGCTATGCTGGCAAAAGAAAATTATATTCAAATGAAAACAAACCCTGTTGCAATATTTTCCCACAGTCTTGGAAACATGATGACGTTACTAGGAATACCGTATGATGCTGGTAAAACGTTTGCATCGCTTGCAGTATCAGCATTTGCACTCACATCACTTGACACTGCAACCCGCCTTGCACGATTTGCCTGGCAGGAATTATATTATGATAAAGATATGTCTGATCATCAACAATCATTATTTTATAAAAACCGCTACGCAGCAACCATTGTAGCTGTTATAGTAGCTGGCATTCTTGTCATAAGCGGGCAGGGATTGAAAATATGGCCACTATTTGGCTCTGCTAACCAACTGCTTGCTGCATTAGCTCTGCTTGCTGTAACTGTATGGCTCACAAGGCTCAAACGCTCAACCTGGTTTGTAAAAATACCTATGATATTTATGTTTGTAATAACATTGAGTGCTCTTGCAATAATGGTGTATCACAATTTTATTAGCGCACATTATATAGTGTCAGGAATTGCAGCATTATTATTTATATTAGCAATATTCTTAGCATACGAAGCAGCTATCAGTCTTAAAGCATCAAAACAATAAAGAATATAAAAATCGTTGCTATATAATGTAGTGGGATCAAAACTATGATCTCATGGGTATAGCAGTTTGGCAACTTCATCTTCTATTGCCTTTACAGCTTTATCTGCAGTCACTATTTTTTTCTTTTGACCCTTTGCAAACAGCACTACCCTGCCATCACGTGCCCCTGCAATACCCACATCCGCATGGCGTGCCTCACCTGGACCATTGACTTCACAACCCATTATTGCAACAGTTATGTGCTTTTGCTGTTGTATTAATTCTTTCTGGAAGCGTGATATAAGCATTTCTTCTACCCGTTGGGTCAAATCCAGAATGTCAAGCTTTGTGTCGGTTCTGCCACAGGTTGGGCACGCAATTATAGTAAAAGGACTGAATCTAAAACCGCCTATCTCCAGTATGCGTTTTGCAACCTTTACTTCATTCACCGGATCCCCAGTCATTGAAACGCGAATGGTATCGCCTATGCCTTCATACAGCAATGTGCCAATTACCATACTGCTTGCTATGATACAGTCGGTGCCGTATCCTGCTTCGGTTAAGCCTATATGGATGGGATAATTTCGCTTTGATGCAAAGAGCCTGTTTGCTTCTATTGTCTGCAGCAAATCTGATGATTTAATTGACACGACAATATTAGTATAACCACAATCCTCAAGAATGTGCACATGCTCCATAGCAGAAGAAACCAGCGTGTGCGGATTTACCTGGCCATATTTTTTTATATCAACGGAACCAGAGTTGACACCTATACGTATGGGAATATTTCTTTCACGCGCTGCATTCACAAGTGTGATGACATTGTCCTTGCTTCCAATATTGCCGGGATTAATTCGCAGTTTATCAATTCCGTTATCAATAGCTTTGAGAGCAATTTTATAGTTAAAGTGAATATCCGCACACAGTGGTACTGCAACTTCTTTTTTAATCTGCGTTATGTACTGTGCATCGTCCTCAGTGCGCAATGCCAGTCGTACCAGCTGTGCACCTTCTTCCTGCAACTTCTGAATTTGCTGAATTGTCTCTTTTACCTGGCGTATTGGGATATTGGTCATTGACTGTACCGACACAGGTGCATCGCCACCAATAGCCAAACTGCCTGCATAGACAGTAAGAGTTTTTCTGCGTGTGTAATTCATTAATTAGTTACTATCGGCCACTTTAAAATAAATCCTTAAAGAAAGGCAAAAATGATAAATCATTAAATATAACAAATATTCCTAAAAGCACCAGTATGGCAAAGCCAATCATCTGAATTTTTTCCAAAAGTTTTTGGCTAAACGCGCGGCGGGTAATTGCCTCATATAAAAAGATGAGAATAAAGCTGCCATCAACCATTGGTATGGGAAGTAGGTTCATTACCATAAGAATGATTGATATCTTTGCCATTAGAATAATAAAGGCTGACACACCACGATAGTATGCGGTATCACCGGCAATCTTGGCTATACGTATTGGCCCTGACAAATTCTGCCGCACATCAAGCTCACCTGAAAACATCATTCCAATGCCCTTGAAGTTGAGCGCAATAAAATCAAACGGGTCAACCAGAGATTTCACAAACGCATCATACACTCCATACCGAATAAATTTATTTTCAGGGGAAATAGCTGTTTCTATTCCCACAAATCCGTAACGTTCAAATTTCATAATACCCTTATAGGTGCCACCAGGAGTGTGCAGGGTAATTGCACCCCGTGAAGCATTAATGATATCCTTCATTTGTTCATACGATTGTACTACTTTGTCATTAATCCTGACCTTTCCCTTGTCAGCTGCTGCTTGTATTAATGCTAACGAATCAACGGTAATTGAATATGTTTCTTTTGGGAATCGCATATCAGTAAACTGGTCAATGCGCAGCACTTCTTTGGTTATTGGTGTAATGGGCACGGTTATAAGACGGCCACCCCTGTTAATGGTCAGGGATAATTCCTTTTGTGGATGTTTTCGTACAAATTGCGTAAATTCTTCGGGCGAGTGAAATTGTGTACCGTTAGCTTCAATGATTTCATCCATTTCTTTTAAGCCTGCTTTCTTAGCTGGTGAATTATCAAGTATACCCATAACAAGAACCCTGTCGCCATACGGCATCACACCAATGGTATAGTATCCTTTCTTAGTGTATTTTTTTGGGGCGATAGTAACTGTAAATGAATCATTGCCTCTCACCACTCTGACAATGATAGGCCTGCCTTTGGAAAAAGCTACCTTGCTTTGAATATCCGTAAAACCTGTTACCTGCTCGTTATTTATTGCAACAATAATATCTCCTGTTTTAAGTCCCGCTTCATACGCTGGGGAAACATACTCCCCTTTAGTGAGATATTCGGGAATATAAATTTTGTTTGTTTCAACCGGATAGCCATGCATATTCATAATGAAGAAAAGTATAATGCCAAAAAACAAATTAAAAAGTGGTCCCATAAGTACTGTAACTACACGCTTGAGAGGATGTGCGCTTAAAAACTCATATGGTTTGCCTTCACGCTGATCATTTGGGTCTTCGCCATAAAACTTGCAATAGCCACCAAATGGAATAAGAGTTATTTGATAGGTTGTATCGCCCCACTTTTTCTTGATAAAGCCCTTGCCATACCCTATGGAAAACACTTCAGCCTTAATGCCTACCATTTTTCCACCTAAAAGGTGACCCAACTCATGAACAAAAATACACAATCCCAATAAAACAACTGCTGCCACAATATACGTAAGTGTTACCATTATCTACCTCATATAAATGTTAATGCTAATTGCCGTGCTTCTGCATCTGCTGCAAAAATTGCTGCAAGGTCAGGGTTGTCAATACACTTGTGCCTGTACAACACCTTTTCTACAACAGATACAATTTTAGTAAATGCAATTTTCTTATGCAAAAATGCCTGTACTGCAATTTCATTTGCAGCATTGAGAACAGCTGGTGCTGTTCCGCCTTTTTTGCCCGCCTCATAGCACAATCCAAGTGCAGGATAGCGAGTGCTATCAGGATGAGCAAAATGCAATGTGGATAACTGCAGTAAATCAACTGATCCAAAATTATTACTAACAACCTCAGGATAATTCAATGCTTTCTGAATAGGATACACCATATCAGTAATACTCATATGTGCCAGCAATGTGCCGTCAACAAGCTCAACCATGCCATGCACAATACTTTCAGGATGAATAATAACATCAATTGCTTCATACGGAAGTGAAAACAGATAGTGAGCTTCAATAACCTCTAGCCCTTTATTCATTAATGTAGCAGAATCTATTGTTATCTTTTTGCCCATGTCCCAGGTAGGGTGCATTAGTGCTTCTTCTACCGTCACAGTATCAAGAGCATCAATGGGCTTATGGCGTACACTTCCACCACTTGCTGTTAAAATTATCCGTTTTATGGAATTGCTTTGTTTACCATCCAGCAATGTAAATATAGCACAATGTTCACTATCAACAGGTAAAAGTTCTACCTTATATTGGTTAAGAAGACGTAAAAAAAGGTCACCCGCCATTACCAGTGTCTCTTTATTTGCAATGGCAATGCGTTTTACATGTGGCAAAGCCTCAAGCGTTGGTTTAAGCGCAGCAGCCCCTACTATTCCAACAACCAGAATATCAGCATCGTGTGTCACCAGCTGGCATAATCCGTCAAGTCCTTCATAAAAAACTATAGAACCAAATTCTTTTTTCAAGGTTTTAAAATCATCACTGTTGCATGTTTGTTCATCGCTCACTGC
This sequence comes from Spirochaetota bacterium, assembly GCA_026414805.1. NCBI lineage: Bacteria > Pseudomonadati > Spirochaetota > Spirochaetota bacterium. Next base: position 24,599 of record JAOAIH010000010.1, read on the forward strand.
AACATACTGTGGATTAAATTCACGTATCTGCTCTTTTAAGAGTGCTATATTTTTATGGCACGATAGCCCAGTGACAACAAATTTGCTGCTAAATTGACGTATCACTTTAAGAGTAGAAATTCCAATAGAACCGGTTGAACCTAATATTATCACGCGTGAAAGCATAAATAATATACAACCTTATGCAATTCCTCTTATCATTAGATAATAGTAAAACAATGGCATCGCAAATATTGTTGAATCAAATACATCCCACATCCCACCATGTCCCGGAATAATTGAACCAGAGTCTTTTATGGCACCATCGCGTTTCATTGCTGATTCAAGCAAGTCACCAATATTGCCTACAATACTGAAGATAATCCCTATGATAGCTGACTCAACAATACTGAAGAAATATCTGCCATAAAATGTTTCAACAAATTGACTATACAACACTGCAAACACAATGCCAAATAAAAGTCCAGTAAAATACCCTTCCCATGATTTGTTTGGCGATGCTTTGAAACCTGCCTTATGTTTTCCAAAATATACTCCGCCAAAGTAAGCACCGGTATCGTTAATCATAACAATGAGATGGACAAAGATTATGAAGATAATCCCATCACGTAATGGTTTTAAGAACATTATATGAGCATACGGTATAACAATAATAAACCATCCCAGTATAGTAGCACCTAATGAATAGATGCCACCTTTTAACGGTCGTTTTAAAATATGTATTGTAGCTATCACACTTATTGCTATCATCACAACAGCAAGCAAATAGCGTACATCAAAATTCAGTGTAATACTACCAATACCAGTTATGTTGCCATACGCATACGAATACATAACAATGTTAATGATAATTGCTGAAATAATTCCAGCTTTAATAAATGGTTTGTAGCCGGTTTCACCTTGGGCAATTTGATAAAATTCCCACAAACACACACCGGTAACAATTATGCTTACCAAAAGTATTGGCAATGAATATAATGCATCAGTAACAATCAAAAACACATACACCGGCAATGCTACAATTGCAGTGAGAATCCGTATTAATGTATTTCGGGTGCGCTCTTTCATACGCCACCAAACCTCCTCTCCCTGTGTTGGTATTCATATATTGCCTGGTAGAGATGTTTCTCATTAAAATCTGGCCACAATACCTTCATAAATACTAATTCCGCATATGCTATCTGCCACAACAAAAAATTGCTTATACGATATTCACCACTTGTTCGTATTAAAAGGTCAACATCCGGTAAATCGTGTGTATATAGATATTGCTCAAACGTTTCGGGTGTAAGCGATAGCTCCTCTGAATGCCTTTTTTGCAACCATTCATTCACCGCATGAATAATCTCATGTCGTCCGCCATAGTTAAGGCAAAAGTTTAAAATAATTTTGGAATTGTCTTTAGATTTCTCTACTGCTTGGGTGATGATACGTTGCACATTTGGAGGCAACTCTTTAAGGCTGCCGGAATGTCTGACCTGTACACCTTTTTCAATTATAGTATTTAATTTCTTTTCAAAGAATGATTCAAGAAGGTTCCATAGGCCATTTATCTCTTCTTTTGGTCGTGACCAGTTCTCGGTTGAAAATGCAAAGAGCGAAACAACCTTTATACCCAGCTGGAGTGCTGTATCCATGCAACGTTCAATAACTTCAGCTCCTCGCCTGTGCCCTTCAATACGTGGTAGCCCCCTTCTTTTTGCCCATCTTCCGTTGCCATCCATGATGATGGCAACGTGATGAGGAATATTGGTATAGTCTATTTTTTTCTTATAATTAATTAGCATATTAATTAGTATAATAAAGAGCTTGTAAAGTTACAAGCTCATAATCTCTTTTTCTTTGCTGTCGGTCATTGACTGGACTTCAGCAACAAACTTGTCAGTAATCTTTTGAATCTCGTCCAGAGCATTCTTTGCTTCATCTTCAGATATTTCTTTAGACTTTTCAAGGTCCTTTACCATATCATTGCCATCACGTCGAATATTACGAATGGCAACCTTACATTCCTCAGCTTTTTGCTTTATCATCTTTACATATTCTTTGCGGCGCTCTTCGGTAAGTTCAGGTATCTGAATACGAATGATATTGCCATCATTATTTGGAGTCAAAGAAAGATTGGATTTTAATATAGCTTTTTCAATGGCACCAAGGTTGGTCCTGTCCCAGGGCTGTATTACTACAAGCCGTGGCTCAGGGCAGGATATTGTTGCGACCTGGTTAAGAGGCATCTCAGTTCCATATGCCTCCACTTTAACATTATCAAAGATAGCAGGGTTAGCCCTGCCAGTACGAATTGTTGCAAAATCCTTAGCCAAAGTCTGAACACTTTTCTGCATCCTACTTTTTACATCATCAAGGATATCTTTTATCATATATTCCCCCAGAAATAGGTTCTATAGTTTTTGTAAAGGGCAATTATCACGCTTACATGCCCTCTATCATCAATGTAAAGACGTCTCTTACAACAATGTACATTACTTTCTTATTATTTTATAGTTATTTATTAGTCCTTCCACTGTGGGTTTTGGAACAACACCTTTATAAGGTTCTGTCCCCACCCTCATTTGTTGTGCATATTTAAAAGCAAATCTTAGGAATCATATTTAAAAAATGAATGAACACCTTTCACTAGTTCTTTGCTTCTACATTGATTGTAGATGTACAAATACTGGTATCAGTACAACATCATTGTTATGAAATACGAGTACCTACTTCCTCTCCCTTTAAAATTTTAACCAATGAGCCTTCATCAAACAGATTAAAAACTACCAGTGGTAATTTATTTTCCATACATAATGAAACAGCAGTATAATCCATTACCCCTAACTGTTGACGCAACACATCCATGTACGAAGTAGCATTAATTTTATGCGCTTCAGGAAATTTTGCTGGGTCTTTGTCATACACCCCGTCAACTTTGGTGGCTTTAAGAAGAAGGTCAGCTCCTATTTCAATAGCACGCAAAGCAGCAGCAGTATCAGTAGTAAAGAATGGATTGCCTGTTCCCGCAGCAAAGATAATAATCCTTCGCTTTTCTAAGTGGCGTAACGCTCTCCTGCGAATGTATGGTTCGGCAACCTGACGCATTTCAATGGCTGTCATTACACGGGTAGGTATTGCCATATTTTCAAGCACACTTTGCACAGCAAGAGCATTAATAATAGTACCAAGCATCCCCATGTAATCGCCAGTTGCTCGCTCAATGCCAATAGATGTACCTATTGATCCCCTGAAGATATTGCCTCCACCAATGACAAGTGCAACATCAACTCCCAGGTCATAGGCACTCTTCACTTCACGGGCAATGTGGGAAACAATCTCAGGATTGATTCCCACCTTCTGTTGCCCGGCAAGCGCTTCTCCACTTAATTTAAGTAAAACCCGTTTGTATTTTGTCTGTGACTCTGATTCCATCCAGTCAAACCTTATTTAATAACTATCGCTGACCAACCTGAAACCGTACAAAACGACCTACAGTGATGTTTTCGCCATAGGTGGCTATCCTGTTTTTAATGAGGTCTTTGATAATTACTTTGTTGTCTTTGATAAACTCCTGTTCAAGCAGACACACTTCAGAATAAAACTTTGTGAGTTTTCCTTCAACTATTTTTTCAATTACGTTAGCGGGCTTGCCGCTATCTTTAAGCTGTTCACGGTAAATTTCTTTTTCGCGCTCTAACACTTCAGCAGGAACATCTTCAGGAGACACATATAATGGATTTGCCGCTGCTACCTGCATACATAAATCCTTAGCAAGGTCATGGAAATCCTGATTGCGTGCAACAAAGTCAGTTTCGCAGTTAAGCTCTAGAAGAACGCCAATCTTATTGTTGCTATGGATATAGGAAGCAATGATACCTTCCTTTGCTACCCTCCCCTCACGCTTATTGGCAGCGGCCAATCCTTTTTTACGCAAATAGTCAACTGCTTTTTCCATATCGCCGCCACATTCAATTAATGCCTTTTTACAATCAAGCATCCCTGCCTGAGTTTTTTCACGTAATTCTTTTATCATTTCGCTCGTAATTTCTGCCACGGTACTACTCCTTATTTTGTAAAAATATATAAAAGTGTAAATTACAATTAACGACCATCATCCTCATATTCTTCAATTTCATCGGCATATTCTTCAGCGTAATCCTTTTCAGGTTTTGCCTCAGCCTCTTCTTCCACAAAGTCAATTTTTGCTTCAACAGCTTCACCGCTCACCTGGCCTGCTGATTGGCCTTCGATAATAGCATTGGCCATAACTTCTAAAAACAGGGCGATAGCTCTTATAGCATCATCGTTGCCCGGAATAGGATAATCAATTTCATCCGGATTGCAGTTTGTATCAACCACTGCAAAGATTGGTATTCCAAGCTTTCTGGCTTCCTGTACTGCAATAGCTTCCCGCTTTGGATCAATGATAAACAGGGCATCTGGAAGCCTATCCATATCTTTGATACCTTCAAGAACCTTTCTTTTGCGTTCTAGCTCACGGGTAAGCTCTAAAATTTCCTTTTTGGTTTCTGCTTCCCATTTGCCAGTTGCTTCCATTTGTTCAAGTTCTTTCAAACGCTGAATTGAACGCGAAACGGTTTTATAATTTGTAAGCAATCCACCCAACCAGCGCTCTGACACATAAAACTGGCCACACTTCTGCGCATATTCTTTTACTGCGGCCTGTGCTTGCTTCTTTGTACCAACAAAAAGCACCCTGCCACCCTTTGCAGCGATATCCTTCATAGCTGCATAGGCAATTTTAAGTCGCTGCATCGTTTTCTGCAAATCGATAATGTGAATACCATTACGCGCAGTAAATATAAACTGTGCCATTCGAGGGTTCCACCTTCGAGTCTGATGCCCAAAATGAACCCCGGATTCCAACAAAGCTTTCATTGATATTACTGACAATGAAATACCTCCTGTAAATATAAAATTCAATACTTACAAAGCATAACTAATACATATCAAATAAACATTGTACATGTCCATTTGAACTTTATTCACTATATGCGATAGCTCATACTAATAAACTTATGGCATGTGGCAACCGGCCTTTAAACGCCAGTTTACATTTTTACATTCCGTATTATCCAGAATGCGTGATAGTTGCGGGTGCAACCGTACAGCTTAAATCCATTTAAACAAAAGAACACCTGCAATCATTCCAATAATTGCAGATATATTAAACCTAAAGTAAACACTTAGTATTTCAAGATCAAAACCTATTGGTTTTGTGAGTGGCGCATTAATCAGGGCTAACGATGGCGCCAGCTTTACTAGAAAAGAACCAAATGCTATTCCAAGTATACCACCAAGAATAACAAATCCAATAAAATATCCAATATGGTCACGCGAAAATGTCATAGCTAAACCATTTAATAATTTAAAGAGATGCACTACATGTAGTATTAAAAACTGTCAATATATTTTTTGTATTTTCATAATATCCATGATAAAAAATTTAAAATTATACCATTAAAACATTATGATTTTAGATAGCTCCTTAAGTGCGCAATAACGTGTCCACTTATTCATAATAGTTCGATATATATGAATAATAAATTAATAACTTCAAATAACAATTAAAAAAGTTAATTACATTTCAACCATTTTTGCAATTTTGAAAATATTATTCAATAGAACTTTTGTTGATTACATAAAAGATTGCTGGTATATCTTTCTATTTTATATTTATAAGGCTTTTTGTATTATTTTTGGATGCGGACCCCAATATAACTTATAAAAAAATATATTTTCTTCAAAACCAACTTCAAATGTGTAACCACTATATCGATAGTTATCGGTATAATAGTCTTGTTCCTCCTCTGCTTTTGATAAAAATTTCAAAAATTCATCCAAAACATTATCAAGACAAAACGCAATTATTAAGGCCAACGACATCTTCCACAACTTCTTTAAATCCATAAAAAACTCATACTCTTCATCATACAGCACAAGATGCAATCTCTTCCACTCACCAGCACCTTTAGCCCGGTATTTCAGCTGTTTAAAATATTTTATATCACCCTTTTTGGTGTGTGCGGCAAAATTGATAAGCGATGATACAAAGGTTCTCAGCGACATATTGTGCTGTGCAGCAAGTAGTGTGAGAATATCCAAATGATGGTATGATATACATGTAGTTGTTTCAATGCTCATATCCATTTTCCTCCCAAAGTTTCTACTTTATTCTATTTCTATAATCTTAATATTACATATATAATAAAATACGCAAGTATATTTTCTTTGCTACTGAGCACATATGGTTGTATTCACCATCGTGTGGATTTAATCAATTGAATAGGTAAACTCATTTAAATATGTGGATTTTTATAATAACTATCGCTTAAAATAATTTTACCTTCTCTATTGATATTTTATTGTAAATATATTATTTTATATTAATTTTCTAAACGGAGGTACCCATGACTAAAGTAAGCCAAATTCTTGCTGCTCAAAAAAAGTTCTTTGAAACTGGTGTAACAAAAAATATAGATTTCAGATTAAAGCAGCTTGCTACATTGCGTAAAGCAATTAAAGCGTATGGGAACCGTATAATTGAAGCATTGGATAAAGACTTTAAGAAACCAAGATATGAAACTATAGCCACTGAAATTGCTGTAACAATATATGAAATTGACTACATCATAAAGCATCTGAATCAATGGGTAAAGCCACAAAAGGTAAAAACTCCTGCTGTGCATCTTTTTGCAAAAAGTTATATCTTTCCTGAGCCTTACGGGGTTTCACTCATTATTGGTGCATGGAACTATCCAATAAATTTAGTACTCAATCCTCTAATTGGTGCGATAGCTGCCGGCAACTGCGCTGTGATAAAACCTGCCTATACAGCACAGGAAAGCTCAAAGATTCTGTATGATATGATAAATGAATTTTTCCCTCAAGAATACATTGCAGTAGTGCAGAAATACCCTGGGGTGTATGAAGAGATCCTCAATCAAAAATTTGACTATATCTTCTTTACAGGTAGTACTGATGTGGGAAAAACCATAATGCAGGCAGCCTCACAACATTTGACTCCAGTTACACTTGAACTTGGGGGCAAAAGCCCTGCAATAGTATTCGAAGATGCCGATATTGATGCATCAGCCCGGCGTATTGTATGGGGTAAATTTATTAATGCTGGGCAGACGTGTATTGCACCGGATTATGCACTGGTGCACAAATCAAATATAAGTGAGTTTATTGATGCAGCCCAAAAATATATAATCGAATTTTATGGCGCAAACCCTGAAACAAGCCCTGATTTTGCACGTATAATTGATCATCAGCAGTTTGATCGATTAGCACCAATGTTGAATGATTGTACGATAGTTATCGGTGGCCACACTGATAGAGAAAATCGCTACATTGCTCCCACTGTTATAACTAATGTAACATTGGAACATCCATCTATGCAGCAAGAAATATTTGGGCCAATACTACCAGTACTTGAATTCAATTCCATTGATGAAGTAATTACAACAGTCAAATTATTTCCAAAGCCTTTAGCTACATATATCTTCACTAAAAAGAAGAGTGTGTGGCAAAAAGTAATCAGTGAGCTATCATTTGGTGGGGGTTGTATAAATGATACTATCTCCCATTACGTTTCACCGTATTTGCCGTTTGGTGGTGTTGGCGATAGTGGGATTGGACATTATCATGGAAAAGCAAGTTTTGATACATTTACTCACTATAAAAGCGTATTAAAAAAACCTTTTTTTATTGATATATTCCTTCGCTATCCACCATATAACAAAGGCAAAGTATCATTCATTAAACGCTATTTCAGGTTTAAACTTTAATTGTTGAATTTGCCAGTATTGTTGAATATTTATATAAAATTATAATTGATTTTTTAATATTTTCTATCTTAACTTGAATTTCATAATAAAATTTAAAATCTCAGCAATGTTTTATTTTATAATAAGTTGCAATCATCATTGTATGCAACAACCAAACGTAATTGGAACATGATAACATGCCATTTTAGGGTAAACAATGAATCCCATTGAAACAAAAGATTCTATAGCACTATATATTTTAAAATGGCATCAAAATGTTTTAGTGTTGCAGGAGGCATCTCATTATGACAAAAGCCAAGCAAAAAGAACCCAAAAAAAATTCTACAAGCAAATCCAAAAAACAAACAAAAACATCTTCTCACAATACCATTCAACAATATATCAAAGCTATAAATATATTACTTAAAAAACTGGATGAAGAAAGCCTCAACTTTTTATATGAGCAGGCCAAAGTACTTTTGCATAATATAGAAGTTAAAAAATTACAACAGGAATTTCAGGACCTTGATGTTAAAACCATCACTGCAAAACGACAGGATTACAGCAAAGATAAGCTTGAAGTGGTAGAAGCTGATGACCTGCGTCATTTTATTTTTGTGATTAATGGCGCACGTAATTTTTTTAGCCGTGATGAAATGCGAAAGATTGTAAAATTATGCCACAGTGCATCAACAGTAAAAGATGGAATGCGTATGCTATACCATTGGTTTGAAAAAAACAGAAAAGATGTTATAATTGATACCTCTATTGATGGACCTTATGACAGAGCGTTAGAAACAATGTATAATTATATTATTAATAATTATACTGTTAGCGGGTAAACAGTGAACAGTAACATAATTCCGCTCAATAAAATCGACAACGCAGAACAATATATAGTAATCCCCCGCAGAATTAAAGGTAAAATACAAAAAGTGATTAAGCCATTGAAGAAGGTAAAAGGCAATTGCTACTTTACCTGTAATATGCCTCATGCATTAATTAATTTTATCTACCGCAGTGTCAAAAAATTAGGCATTCAGGATACAAAACTCATATTTTCACGAGGGATTGTTCGTATTAACAATAGAATTGTGCATAATGCAGTTTCTAAAGTAGCACTTGAATGGGATTTGGGAATTTCATTCATTATACCTTTGAAATTACGGTACAATACATTTGTCACTATTGAAATAAATAACAGAGATTATACCGTGCGGTTAATGGAACTGGCAATTCTCATTGCACTGATGGCACATGCTCATCCATCATTGCCACGTAAAAAACATGTTGAAGAAGCACAAAAAGTACTTGCGCTTGGATGGAAAAGTGTACTCACGTAATTCACCGTTCTATTTTTTCAGGCAATCGGTACATATATTTTTTTCGCAAAATTGACTCGGTCACAAATTTATCAACTCTGCGTGCAAACTGAAACAGACGCCATATAAATGCATCACTTTTATAATACTTTGCTACTTCTTCAAGCGTTATAGGTTGTAAGGATTCATCCAGCGTAGCAAAAAAATAATTTGCAGCTTTAACAAATCCTGGTATCAGGTCTTCTCTTTTTTCTTTATATAGATTGGCTATACAATCAATAACAACCGACCGAATATCATAGTAACGGTCTAACACCTCCTTCAAAAAGAAAGCTCGTATAATTGCTCTCAAAAACCATGGTGTGTTTTTTAAAAATAATTCTGCATTAAGTTGTTCCACTCCATTTACACGATATAACGGTGTACTGGTATCTATATAAAGCAGTGTATCATTTGTGCCAACATAATTGAGGGCCCCATCAATTGACAAAAGCACCCAATTCGATATCTGGCCGTCAATACCTACTGTAATGGTGCTACCGCTTTTATTAAACAAATACCATTTTCTTAATTCAGACAACACTTTATTGAACAGAGCAATCGCATTACTTTCATCTAATCGTTTTACAAGCGTATTACCAACCATGAGTGGATTAACTTTCTTCTGACCAGCGTATACTGTATACCAGCCATTGTTTTTAAAATACCGGAATTGTTGCTCTGGTACTTGTATCCCAATCTTTTTGGTTAATATTTCCCTGTATTCATAATATACCTTTTTTAGTGCTTCAACATCATCATATGTGTCGATAGGGGGCATCCGCTTCCAAACCCAATCTGATTCAGTTATATTTATTTTTACAAACGATTCAGTGATTATTGCTCCATGCATTGTTTGCATCACCGTCGATATCTCGCCATACCCAAGTATTTTAAGCTTAATCTCCTCTCGATACAAGCGGGCAAAATCTTTTACAAACTTTTTATACAAATCGGTATCTTGAATAAGATTATCACGAATACGATCATAGATCTCAATGATAGACCATATATTCTGCACATCAAACTGCGATAAGATTAATTCTTTTAGATTGTTAATCTTATCAATTTTTTTAAATGTCGGCAGATATCGTTCTAAATATGGTAACTGTTCTCTAACAAGTTTTTCTATTGAAACGCCCTCATCACCATAAAACAGGTTATACAGGTAGTGAAGTGCACGCGAATTTGCAACATGACGGATTAAATACTGATAAAACCTGATTTTATCAACAGTAAGAATGGCTTTGTTACCACGCATTATAGTAATGATTTCATCATGCAAACCAAAAAGCCCTTTTATGACATCAATACTTTTTGCTTGATGGTGTTCATATTTTAGTACAAATCCTTTTGATGTCTTATCCCAAATTTTGTAAAAGTTTTCTGATAATTCTTTTAGCTGGCTGTCAACAGATGCCAATTGCATAAATCTGATACGCTTGCGTTTAAGTTCGTAAACAGTATGTAAAAATGTAAGATGTTCAACAATATCTTTATGGTCATCTTCCATGATAATCCCCTTACTATGACAAAGCTTTTAATGACTTCTCTACAGCAGCAATAACTAAATCAGCTTCTCTCTGTGTTATTATCAATGGTGGCAAGAACTGAATCACTCTGGGATCATTGCCTGAATACACCACATACACTCCATTATCAAATAACAGTTTAACCATAAAAAGAGCTGTCGTTTCATCAGCAAATGCAAGCCCCATCATCAATCCTAAGCCTCGTACCGAAAATGATGATTTTGAATACTGTGAAGAAAGTGCAGTGAGTTTTTTTATAAAATACTGTGCCATTTTGTTAACATGACTAAGTAAGGAGCTATCGCACATATCCAAAACCGCCATGGCTGCAAAGCAGCCAATTTCACTGCCACCAAATGTAGAAATATGGATGAAAGGATTTTCCTTGAAAAAGAACGCATAGTCTTCTTTATATATAGTTGCGGTTATTGGATAAATGCCACCGCTCATTCCCTTGCCCAATACCACAATGTCAGGTACCACATCAAAGTGCTCAAAACCCCATAGCTTGCCTGTGCGCCCAAAACCTGTTTGAACTTCATCAATGATTAAAAGCGCACCTTTTGAATGACAAAACTCAGACACTTTTTTAAAGTAATCTTTATCAGGAACAACAATACCCAATGTAGCTGGAATTGTTTCTAAAATTACAGCAGCGGTTTGTTCATCTATAACTGCTTTCATTGCTTCAATATCATTGAACGGTACTTGTAAAAAACCTGGAGCAAGTGGTTCAAACGGCTTTTTAAATTTTTCATCACCCGCGGCAAGAGCAAATCCCGTATGCCCATGATAGCCTCCAACTGCAGAAATTATCTTTGGACGACCTGTTACTGCACGTGCAATCTTAATTGCAGTATCTATTGCCTCGCCACCCGATACACCATACACCACTTGATTCAACCCAGCAGGCATGGTAGCAGCCAATTTTTGTGCAAGCATTGCCTTAGGCTGACTTATTAAATGGTGGTTGCCAATATCATACCGCTGCATAGCTTTTTTTACGGCATCCATTATTTTTTTATTGCGATGCCCTACGTTAAACACACCACCATTGCAATGGCAGTTTATATAGCGCTTACCCGTAATATCATATATAAACACTCCTTGGCGTTTATGTGGTACCAGCGCAATATCATACTTTTTGTACATCAAAACCTTTCCTGGCGAAACAAACCGTGCATACAAATCCATTATTTTTTCTTTATTCACTGGCTCCTCCATATTTTTATACTACATCACAGCATTATATATGTCAAAAGCATTTTTTTATTATGCGATAGTTACTTTATAAAAAGTACTAAGACGACTATCAGTAACTTTGTTCCACACCAAACGCTCCCCTGCCTGGTAGTGGAATAAATTCATATTCAGGGTACAAATGCTTCAATGCAGTGGCAACTTGTTTTGCAGTAAAAAGTGTTGCTTTCACACCGCGCCCAATATAGTTTGATCCAGCATCAACAAGGAATTGCTTTTTACCATCTACGATTGCATTGCATTTAATGTGGCCACCATGTGTGGGATTGAATGCATACTCCTCCTGTTCAAGGTAGTGATGTGTCACTTCGTGTGGTTTGGTGCCAGCTGAATAAAATTTTGGCCTGTGTGATGCAATCCCTGCTACCGAGGCCAAATACGTGATGTGCTCACCAGGCCGTAATGAATCAAGCCAGAACTTGAACTTATCATGGCATACACGCTCAATATTACGCCGCTCTTTATATCGCCCTATCCTGAAAAACTGCTGAATAGGTACAAAAATTGCCTTTAGATTATCATTCTTGTAGTAGTCAATAATCTGTTCTGGTACAAAAGTGTTTTTTACAAATTGCTCTATTTGTATTGATAATTCGGGATGGTTTTTATATAGTGGCCAGTCATACACAATTTTCAAAGCTTTATTTGATACAGGACTATTTGCAAAGGAAGAACGCGACTGATAGAATATATCATCTTTTGTAGGATATATAATTCCTTCGATAGCAATAAAACTGTGATTTTTATAATCAATAACATTTTTAAGAATAATCCCACCATCACAATATGACGAAAAAATACCCTGCTGTTGCTTATCAGATAAAGAATTAATTCTTAAAAGTATTGTTCCTTCTTTAATATTGTCAATTGCTTCTATTCTTTCCCAGTATGATTCCATACGCTGTTTACCATAAATTTACTAATGCTATGAAAGCAAAGAGGCTACTAATAGCTATAATGTTAGGTGAAGATATGTATATTAATATGAGTCAATTGGAATATCAAAAATTTATACATCCTTTTGCACATCAGTGCTCTAATTATTCACACCATTGATGAAGAAATACTGTAAAAAATCCTAAAATTATCCATATAATGCTTTAATTAAAGCCAGTCGCAAATCATCAAGTGTAAAAGGTTTTATTAGATACCATGAAAACCCATACTGAGCATAATCGGCTATTGCACTGTTATCAGCATAACCGCTCATAACAATACCTTTTAAATTTTCGTGAATTTTTTTCATCTGCGCATAAGCATCCACACCACTCATGCTACCTGGTATTGTTACATCAACCAAAACACAATCAAAAGGATGAGCTTCTTTTGATTTGAGTATTTTACCAATAGCGTCATCACTCCTTGTTGCAGTATCATAGGTACACCCTAATATATCCAGCATCCCTGATGTAACCTCAAGTATTTCCTGCCTATCATCAAGTATAAGAACATGCGCCTTGATTGAATCAATTGCAGTATAATTTGTTTCATCAATAGCAGATTTTGATCCTGTCATTGGCAGATACACTGTAAAAGAGGCACCTTTATCCGATGATGAAACCATAATAGTTCCACCATGCTGCCGTATAATCGATAGCGAGGTAGTCAGCCCTAAGCCTGTTCCTTTTTCTTTTGTAGTAAAATACGGATCAAAAATTTTATTTATATGTTCACTGGCTATTCCCTCCCCGGTATCTGAAAACTGAATCATGATATATTTGCCTTCTGGTAGTCGTAATACATTTGGTTTATTATTTATACTTTTAACGGTAACCGTTAATACACCTGTATTATTCATTGCCTGCACAGCATTTAAAGCTAAATTCCTGAATACATGTGAAAGCTGATGTTCATCAAATTCAAAATTTTCTATTGAATTATCAATATCATAATCAACCCTAACACTACTGCCATGAGTTACAAAATCTACCGTTTCATGAATCAGCTGTACAATATTGCCTGTTTTTTTAATTGGTTTTCCACCTTTTGCATACGTCAATAATTGTGATGTCAATGATTGTGCAGATTTAACAGATTTTTTAATGCCTTCAAGTATATCTACAACATTATTAAATGTATTATTTTTTGTAAGTATTTGTTGTGCTATTTCAGCATTCCCCATAATAGCTGTAAGGATATTATTAAAATCATGGGCAATACCAGCAGCAAGTATTCCTAATGATTCAAATTGCTGCAACTTAATAAGCTCATTTTGCATTGAAAGCATTTCGGTTATGTCCCTTATGACAGTAACAACACCAATAACAGTATTTTCTATCATGATGGGAGATGAAACAACGGAAACGTCGAATTCCTTATTTTTACATTTGCATTTAAGATGATAATAAGTAACAACCCTTTTTAACTGTACAGCTTCACTGCAAGGATGCACCTGTTTATGAGTTGATATTTCAGAAAAAGTAATCAAAGAACTAATATCTTTACCCAATGATATTGTATTTTCAAACAAAATATCTGCCTGCTTATTTGAAAGTATAATATTACCTTCTGTATCTGTGCTTATAAATGCATCACCAATTGATTGAATTGTTATAAGTAACCTTTCTTTTTCAAGTACCAATTGTTCCTGAGTTTTTTTATGCCAGTACAACTCATTGTTCAACTGCTCAGTTTTAATCTTAACCTGCCTGCGTAATAACGCATTCCAAGCAACGATGCCTATAATAATAAATAAACCACCAGCTAGCAAGGCTGCTATAACATACCAAAATTCTTTTTCATAATACACGGGCTTTGGAGCAAGTGAAATCCATTTTCTGTAAATAATACTTCTTTTAGACTCAGGAATAGAATCAAGAGCTTTGGAAATTATAGAGAAAAGCATGGGGTTATCATTACGAACTCCAATGCACAAATTCCAGTCATACCCCACATAGCCAGCAACACGTAAATTAGTAATGCTGTATGTATCAATCAAATATGAAACCGTTGACAGAGATATTACCATTGCATCAAATTCACCAAAAGCCAGTTTCATTAATCCTTCAGTTTCATTTTTTACAAGATCAAATTTTATCTGGGGATTCTTCTTCAAAATGTAATCTACAACAGCATACCCTTTCACTGCGGTTACATGAAGTCCGGTCAAATCTTTTAAGGCAAGTACTCTTGTATCGGATTTTCGTGTAACTATCACATTAGGAATACGCACATACGGTTTTGTGAAGCGCAAGTACAAGTGGCGCTCCGGGACATCCTGTATTGACAATACCATATCAACATTTCGTTCTTTGGCTGCTTGCAAAACTTCAGCCCATGACCCAATATTGGCAATTGTAAACTTTAGTGCTGTTTTTGTAGCTATCTCTTTTAAATAATCATGACTCAACCCAATAAAATTGCCATCATGATCGGTAAAATCAATTGGCGGGTAGTCGGGGCAAGGAGCTGCAATAATTGGTTTTTGTAATAAAGATATGTATTGTTTTTCTTCAGGAGTAAGGTATAAAGAATTATTATTTTCCCAAGAACAAGTTGTGATAAATAATACCGTTAGTATGCACACCACACCATACCAACATGTAGATACACTTGCTGCAAAGCATTTCAATTTATATGCCATACAATAGTGGATGTACAATACATCCTGGAAATTTTCAATATTAATTTATATTTATTATTTTCATAATTTTACAAAATATTCTTTTCTATTCCTTATTGTAGGAAACATAAACTGAATACCTACTACTTACGCAGCATGTACTTGCAACATAGCAAGATTGCAATAGTCTACATCTGTATATCACTTCAATCACTAAAAGTAATATTTCAGTTCACCTGCAATTAGAGATTTATTATCAAATGAATTGAAATCAGTGGAGCCCTTTCCAGTAACTATCGCATACAATACATACAATGTAATATCACAATTTTCTATGATATTATATACTATATTAGGAATAATCATAATTCCATGCCCCTGGACATCAATAATAGTTGTTACACTCCCGCTAAAAAGTGATGCACCTGAAAAACCTGTTGAAACACCAGCATAATGAGCATTATACGTTAAAAAATTATATGCAAGGTTTTTATAACGCTCTTCATTCATACCAAATAACAAACTTTCATAATACGCATTTTGTAATTCAGGATTTTTTGAAAGACAATTGCCATTATAAAAATACTCAGCCAAAAAATTTATTCCACATTCAAATGAATACTCATACCCTGCTCCTGCAATAAAGTACATGGTATTGCCATCCTTTGTACCAAGAATACTTCCTTTAAGCAATCCATCATAAAGGACAGTTGACACATCCACACCACTAACAATTCTTTGCATAATTTTTCCACACAAAACCGCAACGTCTGTACCACCGATAACTATCTTATTGCGCAAAAGATATACAGAATTTGAAAAACTTTCACTGGATAAATCATCATTTTTTCGCTGAGGCACATATACAAAACTAACTTCAAAAAAAGGAGCTGGATATAGTTCAAAACGCATTGCATCCACTCCTTTTGCTTCTTCGGCTCCCTCAAATGCCAGCGGCGAAATAGGATTAACAATATCAAGTGGATTCCAGATTTTACCACTGCCAAATCGTACAAGTTGTCTGCCAATAGTTACAGTAGATTTACCTGAAATTATTTTTACAAACGCCCGATGAAGTTTGAGGCGATAGTACAAGCTGTCATTGCTGTAATCATAATGTTCTGTGTATAATTGATTATATGAGTATCCAATCCACATTGTGGTAAAGTTTGGGCTATGTGTATAGTTAGAAATAATACATTCATTATCGATATCAGCATGTAACAGAATATTGTTAGTGATATCAATATCTGGAGACAGGCGAAACCTATTAACATCCGTCAATAACAGCTTTTCTTTCCTTAAATAATCCTTTGTATAATACTCACTTGTTTTATACCCAATGAAAAGATTTTTGTAATAGCCATTGAGTGTAAACGCTTTATCATCATTTTGATCGTTGGTCTTTGCACACAATGATGAATGAAATCCAAGTAAAAGAATTGCAGAACAAAAAATGATAATTGTGAAAAAAATACTATATCCTTGCCTGGCCACTATTATTCCTCTATTGGATTTTGCAATCTATAACATCTGTGTTTTATGTAGTTGTCAATATATAAAGAAATTATTGCTTGATTACAATGGAAAAATTTAGTATATTACCATTTGTTTATCAAGTAACAATACAAATATAAAAAAAATCAATCTGCTCCAAGGATATCCTATGAATAGATGGAATGATTGGTACCAACAGGGTCTAAGAGATTTAAAGAAAGCAAAGCTTGACTTTGACTATGATTATTATGAATGGGCATGTTTTAGCTGCCAACAAGCTTCAGAAAAAGTTTTAAAAGCACTAGCATTACACCACGGCCTTACTGTTTGGGGACATGCTCTCAATGAAATAATTAATGTACTATCAAAAAAAATAGAAATACCTGAAGAAATAAAAGAAAACGCCAAGCTATTAGATATTTATTATATACCCACTCGCTATCCTAATGGATTTGCAGCTGGTAAACCATCAGATTACTTTACAAAAAAGCATGCACAGGAGGCATTAAATGCGGCAGATAGTATCATCAGATTCTGTCAAAGTATTTTCAATAAACAGTAATGAGGTGATTAACACTGTGGCTCAGGTAAGCAAAAAAGCAAAGCTCAATTTCCCCGAAATTGAAGAGATCTGGCTTTTTGGTTCCTTTGCCAAAGGACAAGCTACAGGTTTAAGCGATATTGATATTCTGGTAATAGCTGACACCGCCATTACAAATCCTATTGATCGCATAAAGCCGTATTACGTTTTTTTTGCTAATTGTCTCCACCTTGCCTGCGATGTACTTGTTATCCGCCCTGAAGAAAAGTTTATGTATAGTGATATGCTCAAAGATGCAATACAATTGGCATGATTATATTTCAAATTTTATTTTTTTTCTTTATCATTCTATCCTTCACTATTACACCATCAGCTATTTGTATTAGCCTTCTGGCACGCTTCATCACCATTGGATCATGAGTAGAAAAAAGAAAAGTAATTTGCTTTTCTTTATTCAAATGTTCCATTACGTCAAGCAGCGAAGCAGCTGTTTTCTGATCTACATTGGCAGTGGGTTCATCTGCCAGAACTATCGCCGGGTTTGCCACAATTGCGCGAGCAATTGCCACTCGCTGTTGCTGCCCACCAGAAAGCTCGTGTGGAAAACGGTGCATTTCATTTTGCAAGCCTACAAGTGTTAGCACTTCAGCCGCTTTTTCTTTCTGGTAACTATCGCCCATACCCTGTAGCAAAAGAATGTACTCAACATTTTCACGCACAGTCAGCACCGGTATAAGATTATACGCCTGAAATATAAAGCCAATCTTAAATAGGCGCAAGCGCGATAGCTCCTTAGACGAAAGCTTTGAAATATCAGTCCCTTCAATATGCACACTCCCCTTGGTTGGATAATCCAATCCACCAATGCAGTTGAGCAAAGTGGTTTTACCCGAACCCGAAGGCCCGGCAATTGCAGCAAATTCACCTTTGTGCAAAGTAAGATTAACTCCACGCAGAGCATGCACCACCTGCCCATCTAGGTGATAATCTTTTATACAATGTTCAACCTTAATTATTTCCTTATCATTCATGGTGCTATCCTTGTATTACATAAAATGCAATGCATCAATAGGTTTAATGTTTGCTGCCTTATATGCCGGATATACTGATGCAAGAATTGTATTGCCAAATACAATGATTGTAGCTACTACAACATTTGTCATAGTGATAAACGGATAGATCACAGTGCCCGTACCCCACACCCGCATTGACTGGCTATAGAATGCAAAGTTTAAACCTGTTGTCCCGGTTAATCCTACCAGAAGTAGAGTGATAAGCAAGCCTGCACATATACCAATAGCACCAATGCAGCATGCCTCAAATATCACAAAACTTGCCACCCATAATGGAGAAGTACCAATTGATTTCATTATTCCGATTTCCCGATAGCGTTCCATAATTGCCATAATCATTGTGTTGGCAATAGTGAAAATTATTGATATGAATATGATTGCAAGAAACACATACATCATAGTGTCAAAAAGCTTAATAGCTCGTACAATGTTTGGTGCCATCTGTTTCCAAGTAAGCACTTCAAGGCTGTCATTCCTGGGTGCATGTAATGCATAAGCTACACTTTGTGCATACTCTTTATCAGTGCAGCGCACTGTTATTTCTGATACTGCATTGCCCAGGCCTGTTATGATCTGTGCAGTACGTATACCAATGTACACTACATATTTGTCAAAACTTTCAATTGGCGACTGAAACAAACCCTTCACAATAAAGGCATGACCTGCAAGAACACCACTCTTATCCTGTAGCATCAGCACACACTTATCGCCAACGTTTAGCCCCAACTTTTGCGCAAGTGAGCGCGATATGAGTATTTCATTTGTTGAGCTATCGCCAATATAGTTACTTAGATTTTTTCCCGCGTATTCATAAATATTGGAAACACATTTTTCTTTTTCAGGTTCAATTCCCAGCACCAGTACACCCTGACTGCTTCGGCTTGATTGTACCATTGCCTCAAATTTCACTCTAAGTGCAGTGCAGCGCACGCCTGGTATGGTATTAATTTTGCCAATAGTCCCATCGGGAACAAACGAAAGCAATAGATTCATATCATTAAAAAATCCTTTTTTATGCACTGCCACATGACCAAGCGAAGTGTTAATTGTATTTTCTAGCATCTGCCGGTTAAATCCGTTCATGATTGCCATCGAAAACATCATCACTACAAGACCCACAACAATGGAAGAGGCAACTATCGCAGATCGGCGCTTATTTCTGAATACATTACGCCAGCTAATAAGAATAATCGTTTTTATATTCTGCATAGTATTCATAATCCTATAACTCACTTATATATGACGTATTGCTTCCACAGGATGAAGCTTTGCCGCACGCCGTGCAGGAAAAATACAAAAAAACAATGACACCCCAAGCGTAATGATCGAAGTAGTTATAATATTGGCGATAGTTACTGTGGCAGGAAATATGGTTGTGGAAATACCCCACACTGCAATCTCATCTGCAAACTGTGAGTAATCAATTGGATGCACAGTGAAGTAATACGAAATGGAAACACCCAGTGCAACACCCAGTACAACACCAATCACTGTAATGTAAAAAGTCTCGGTAAGTATTAGCGCAATAATTTGCTGCGGAGTAGTACCCACTGCTTTCATTATGCCAAGCTCACGTGTTCGCTCATAAACTGACATCTGGATAGTATTCAATATTCCAAATGCCACAACTAAAAAGAGCATCAGGTCAAAAAGGAAACCGCTGACATCGTCCATGACAATAAATTGCACTAGCTCTGGCATGAGTTTTTCCCACCCAAGAACTTCAAACTGAATTCCAAGTTTATTGGAAAGGGCCTCAACAATATCATCAACAGCATCAATTGTTGTGGCACGGATAACAATCGCGTGCACGTATCCCATCATACTAAATGTTTCATCAGCCTGCTTCATGGGCATTTGAAGTAAAAATTTATCATATTCAGGATTGCCACTTTTGAATATACCAACAACTACAAGGTGTTCGGCTGCAATTGAGCCATCAAAACCCTGCGAAATAATTGCAACAGTATCGCCAATATTGACTTTAAGATTTTCTGCAAGTGTTGCACCAATCACTGCGTGTGTAGTATCACTATCGTTCAAATAGCGGCCATGTACAATCGTTGTATGAAGTTGTGATACCTTTATTTCAGATGAAGGCTCAACACCCTGAATCATAACACCTTTGGTAGTTGCACCTTTTGCAATGAGCGCATCGCACATGATGCGTGTACAATATGCCTGAATAATAGGAATAGTATTAAGCACTGTTTTAATCTTTGTATCACTGAAAAAAGCGTAGTCTATAGTTTTATTTTCCCAGTAGCCATTTTCATGTATATGTATGTGTCCCATTACCATTCCGGTAGCATCTTCTATCATCCGGTCATGCCCACCCTTTGCAAATGCGTTGAGCAAAATAATCATGGCACAACCCACAATAACAGTTAAAAGCGTGAGTATGGTACGACGTTTGTTGCGCCACACATTACGCCATGCTAACGTGCTTATAATTGCTACATCTCTTTTCACATTTATTCGTTTAGAAATTATATAATAAATCTTTATTATTCAAGAATAAGTTTTTACACATCATTTCAGAAATATAGATACTGAATCAAGTTCAGGATGACTTATGTTGGTGCATATATGTAAAGAATACAACCTTCACTTTCGCTGTAAATTTTGAAACGAAAATATTGATTGTGGAATTTCATTGTCAAACTGAATATCCAGTATTTCCATTTTTGTAAATCGATCTGGCTGAGCTATCGTTTTCATTATATACACTGTTGGGATTTCTCTTCCACCTATAGTTTTTATATCACTGCAAGTTAACACTTTTGTAATTTGATTATGTTCATCATAAAATTCCTGCCTCACAGGAAGCAATTTGTAAACACTCACATAATATACAATCTTACCCCACACTACTGCAGCATTAGGTTTTGGGATAAGTACTACTTTATAGCATTCAACACCATCAACTACCTCTTTGCCATCAAGTGTATGGGTATAATCATCAATAAGACTTGACTGTTTCACAATATCATCATTGGTAAAATCTGAACCCATCCATGACTGCAACATCATGGATGGTGCAATTTTTATAGTCTGCTGTAGCTTGGGCACATAATGCCACATGTTGTTATGTTGTAACAGAAAGCGGTTGCCAGCATCTTTTTTTGGTGCCAGAATTTCCGCAAATGACATTCGTTGTAACCTATTATCGTATGATACAAGCTTTAACGTACGCTCAAAACGTCGAGTTTTTATGGTGATAGCTACTGTGGATGTAGAAGTATTGCCACGAATTGCTTTTTCTGACTTCTCAATTATCTCTTTTGCAGATTGGCCAAATGTAATAGCAGAGGTAAAGCTAAAAAATAGAAATAACAGGAATATTCGTTTCATAGAATAACCTTGTATTTAGTTCTGGGATACATACATGAATGTATTAGTTTACCTTTTTTAGGTCAAGCATTTAAATCAACAATATTGTTTTTATATCGAAACACCTAGATGTACTAGGACGTGCGCTGCATGGTAACTAAAACTCATTTAGTTAAAAAATACATTGTTAAAATAAAATAATTGACATTGATAGATTCCAAGCACTATCAAAATAAAAATCAGTGTTTGTATTCATTGAAATTTCATAGTTATAAAGGAATTACTAATGAAAAGCAGTAAAAATATTATATTCACATTCATAAACAGTATTGCCATAATTATTCTTCCTTTGTTGATAGTATTTTCTGTAATCTATGTATTAATTACCTCACCATTTTTATACTCAACAATTCTTAAACGTACAGACATTGTTACTGTGTTCATTCAAGCTAAAAATTTTGAAATAACTCAATCTATTCAAAAAGAAATTGATAATCAGGTTGGACTGGCCTCATATGTGCTTACATATCAAGCAATAAAAAATCAATATGAAGAAGCAAAAAAAGCTTATGACATAATTAATAAAACTTCTGAATACGAAAGCCTTACCAAACAGTATGACGAGGTGAAAAAAATTGCATATCAAGATGTAAAAGGGATTTATAAGGATGAAGACACATTTAAGAAAAATAAAGAAGCAGAATTACAAAAGATTAAAAATCAGATTGAATTAATTAAACTATACAGGGATGAACATAAAAGTGATATTGAAGCCGCAGAAAATAAACTTGAAGAATTAGAAGAAAAATTTGAGGATGCTCAGGAAGAATATAATGATAAACAGCAAGAAGCAAACGATATTATCCAAAAACATCGCAATACCTTTGCTGCTCAACTCAATGATGATCTTGATATAATTAAGCCTATACTCACAAAAATAATCAATGAAAAGCTCATTGATGAGAACATTATACCACTTATTGAGAAATATATTACATTCTTTACTTCGTATGATTCAATCAAATCCAGATACATATTAGAACTGATCGATAGCGCTGATCCATTACATCCCAAAAAGGTTACTCAGATTTTATTGCCCGATATTACTATTAGCCTATGGACACAGGAAAATGGTATAAAAAAACACATACTAAGCGACATACTAGTACAGGAAATTAAAAAAGCGCCGGGTATAAAAAACAGAATATTCCTTACCACTGCACTTTCATTAGCAGACACTACAATAGGGGAGTTGTTTGGCCAGGGCTATCTTACAAAGGTAGGAGTATGGATTGACAATGGTGTTATATATAAACACAATATTGTGCTATCTGGTAGTACTGCAGAAACGGCAATTACCATCATAAAGATTCTATCATATGCAAAATATTTAGTGTATATAACTATCGCCCTCCTAATTGTATATGTATTCTATATGGCATTCTCACCAGCAGAAAAGATTACAAAACGCATATGGCTAACTCGAATCTTAGTTTACCCATCTATTATATTAGTCATTATTGCACTATTGGGCATAGTGCTGCCATTATACGCAATTAACCCTTCGGAATCACTTTCACATATTTCAGCTTACATCATACGAGCAATTGCATTCAACACGGCGTTGTGTATTCTACTACCAGTTATAGCTATTTTTACAGTTTTAGGTGTAAGTGGACTGATTATAAAAAAGCTCTATTTATATAAAACATAACCTTTGCCAGTAACTATCGCCTATTTTATTCATAGCTTTAAAGTGCATACATGTATTCCAGTTTTTCCCTAAAAAATAATTTGCTTGACGTGTAATACTGTCATATTGTATAATTTACAAAATTATACATACGGTATGGTGGTGATCACATGAACGACATTATTACCGAAGTTAGGGTGTTTCCCAAGGACAATTTGGGGAAAACTCTGGGGTTTGCCAACATCACTTTGTTAGACAAATTTGTTGTTAAAAATTTGCGTATAGTGAAAGGCGACAAAGGCATTTTTATTGGCATGCCTTCCAACAAGCGCAAAAATGGTGAGTACATTGACCTGTTTTTTCCTATTACTCAGGAAGCGCGGGACATGATCACGCACGCAATAATTGACAAATATAACGAAGTGATGAATACCAGCTACTCAGTTGAGAACAAGATCAAGAAAGCATAGTAAGTAGCCCCCTTCGGAAACCGTGAAGTTGCAACCACACTATACAGAGTGCGGTGTTTTGTGTTTAGGTGGGTTTAAAAAAGTTACTCATTGTAATTTTTATAAGCGATAGCTCATATACTACACTATTGCCATGGATCTAATCATGCAGAAATTCTATATATTATTAATCCTGCCGTAAGCGATTGAATACCTGCCGTACAAAATTGGTCATACGTGTCAACACCAACGTACTGATAATAATATCAAAAAGAACCGGTATTTTTAATCCAGTGCCCCTGAATACATGTAACACATCAACTTTGTAGCATAGGAAAAATGCAGCAAGTAATATTATGACATCTCGGGTGGCTTCAACAGCACGTGTCATTTTCACATCACGGAAGGCTGACATGGAGAAAATAGCCATTACAGCTGCTTCAAGGATAATTGCCATGACAAAAAGATTAATTATGTTCTGGATAAGCACATCGCCATTCATAAGGGGAAGACCTCCTTTTCTTTAGATAAACACCATCCTTTGGTACATCGCGCTTATTGTACCAGTATTGAGTTGTGTATGTCAATAAAATTTTATTTTTAGGTTGTTTGGGGGCTACTGGGGTGTTTTTTGTAGTATTTGGGGCGGTGGTCCCCAGTAAAAATGGCAACAGGGTATCCCATCTTCTAGAAAAAACCCAAAAGTATAACCACTACAACGATAGTTATCGGTATTATCATCTTTACTAAGTGCATCTAAAAAATCAAAAAGATAATTATCAACACAATATGCAATAACTCGTGCCAGGGACATCTTGGTAACCTTCCTCACATCCATTAAAAATTCATACTCATGCTCATACAAGAACAAATGGACACGTTTCCACACATCCTGATGCCTTTGCCTATACCTCAATCGCGTATACCCTTTTACAGGCATGGTTTTATACGATATGACATAGTTTATAAAATTAACAATAAAAGTGTGAAGCGATAGCTTATTGCGTTGTGCATGCTTTTTCAGTACATCCAGATGATTGCGCGAAATACACGTAGTGGTTTCTATAGTCATACTATACTCCCAAAGTATTTTTTTACATATAAATTAACAATTTAATCATTTTTGCAAGCATATTCCGATTGTAACAAAAAATTTAATCACACTTCAAATACAATACAGGCGACATAAAAATATTGACGCTATACCATGGATTCTGTTATGGTGATAATAGGTGGTGAGTAGTTCTATT
The DNA here is from genome assembly GCA_026414805.1 of Spirochaetota bacterium. Classification (NCBI taxonomy): domain Bacteria; kingdom Pseudomonadati; phylum Spirochaetota; species Spirochaetota bacterium. Next base: position 49,928 of record JAOAIH010000010.1, read on the forward strand.
ATGAAGTTGCATTTTTAGTCTCAATAACATATTTTTAACGATTATACCTAGTGTGGCCATTATTAGTATTTGCAAGTGTAACTCAAAATGTACTATTACATTTTATTTGTAAATGTTACAACTATTACAACCGATACTATAATCACGGAGTATTCCTTATGAAAAATACTGTTGCACTATTTATATGCATATTGGCGATAGCAACCGCTATCTCTTGTGGTGATCAGTCTTCCAGTTCTTCAAGCAGTGCCTTCAAGATACAACCAGGCGATGTAAACACCTTTACTACAACTTTGACGGGAAAAGGAACAAGTTTTAATGTTACTTTTGGTGCTAATACCTATAACCCTTCAACCTCTGATGATTATGCCATTATTATATCAAATGTCAACTCTACAGGAAATGTGGGTATTGCATTTGGAACAAATCCAAAATCAAATAGAAGCTTTAAGGTTTTTATTTATTTTCCATCATCATTTCCACCACCAACAACAACATATTCTGGAACAGTAACAGTAATTGAAAATGGTGTAAAGTACACTAACTCTTCAGCAACTATCAATATCTCAAGCATTTCTGGTCCAGATAGCAATAATTGTTACACAATAGATATAGATGACATTACTGTAGATGTAGGGAAAACTTTAAGCTTTACCTCACTAAAAGCATACCTGGTACAATAACACTCTATGGTAACAGTAGAAAACAACACTATCATCATACACTGCGAAAAAGCCACTCCTGATGACAAGATGGAAGTAGAATATGCTGTGGAGCGGTTACTACGCGCTGGTGCTACTGTTATCTATTTTGATTTATCAAAAACTATCTACCTGCCATCTACGCTTATGGGGTATTTGATGTGGAAAAAGCAGGAACTCCAAAAACAGGGCAAAGATATTCAGATAATATCCATGAGCGCTTCATTAAAAAAAGTATTTGAGGATATGCGCCTACTTGATTTTTTTGGAATAAAATAATTTATTTATAATTTAAATTCATCAAGTTTAAAAATATCCATGTAATCCCACTTACGGTATGCCATTGCGTATATATTTTGATTAGTCACATAGTAAAGCATGCTTTCTTCATACTGCAGCGTTGCAAAAATTGGAATAAGATTTTTATCATTATATTCTTCAAAAAGAAATTTAAACCTTGATAGATTGTTTTGCTTGAAGTCATCTACACTATGCTTGCGCATAGTAGTTTTCACTTCAATAAGGAATACTTCATGATTGCTTACCGCTATTACATCAAATTCATCCTTTACCCCGTCTTTTTTTCGTGTAATATTCATCATTGTTGTCATTAATTCGCATTTAAAATAATTTTCTATCACCGGGCGCGTTGCAGGGTAGATTATATTTTTAACAATAGTGCCCATTTAATTTGCAAGTTCATCCCATTGTTTGTTCATTTGGCGGCGTTCCTGCTTCATTTCATTTTAAATTCTTTCATCTCATCTTTGAAATCTTTCATTTCATTAACCAACATATTGAATTTTCTCTATCGTCTTTTCTTAACTGTTTTGATTCATCTAAAAATGTCTTTACCTGTTCAGTAACTATTGCAATTGTTCTTTTAAGTTTATTCACATCATTTGAAATATGATCATTCTCAACATGGCTTAGCATAAAAAGATTGTATACCTTGCTAAACTCAAGGCCAACTGTACGTGTAAATTCTTCAAAAGCTGTTTCTAATCTGTTTATACGAATTTCATTCTTTTCCATCAAATTACACTTCTTTCCATAAATATCGCTATGCTTCTTTTATAGTATTTGATTACTAAAATAGTAACTCTAATAGTAACTGTCGAAAAGAAAATCAATACTTTTCGTTAATTATTACCATGTATTATTTTTAAAGGCATTTTGCCAGGCAAAAGCTAAGCATTCTATCTGTAGACTACCATGTTAAGAATTGACTTTGTTACTAAAGGTATTATTTATAAATTATTTATATATGCAATCATTTGTTCAATATTCATTACTTTTTGTGCCGCACCGCGCTTAATAGCTTCGCGTGGCATACCAAACACAACTGATGAAGCCTCATCCTGTGCAATTGTCACACCACCTGCTTGTAGTATTTCACCCAACCCTTCAGCGCCATCAGCGCCCATTCCTGTGCATAAAATACCTACACTTTTGCTTACTACCTGCGCTACCGAGCGGAATAGTACGTCCACAGAGGGTTTATGCCTGTTGACTGGAGGCCCATCATTTATTTCCACAAAGTAGCCGTTGGAATCTGCACGCACCAGCATATGGCGATTCCCCGGTGCAATGAGTGCTGTGCCTCTGTACAGCCTGTCACCATTCTGCGCTTCTTTTACATATAGCTTTGAATTATTGTTTACTCTATTTGCAAATGCTTCGGTAAATTTTTCTGGCATATGCTGCACTATGGCGATTGCCGGTACATTTTCATGAAGGCTACCTAAAATTTTTGCAATGACTTCAGTACCACCTGTGGAAGCACCTAGGGCTATGATGACATCACTATGAGTAGTTCGCACCTTGGAAACTGTTTTTGGCAATATTATATCTGCACTGAACTTTTCTTCAATTTCAATTGCTTTTTCCCTGCTGTGCGCAGTAAACCGATCCGATTTTATTTCCGCTGCAGTTATGACTTTATCCCGCAACTCAGTTGCAAAGCGTTCCCATTCCTGCGTATCATCAGAACGTGGTTTTAAAATAAAATCAACCGCACCGTATTCCAATGCTTTTATGGTTTGTACTGCACCTTTATCAGTGAATGCGCTCACCATTATTACCGGCATGGGGTTTGCTATCATGAGCTTTCGCAAAAACGTTAAACCATCCATGCGTGGCATTTCAATATCAAGCGTCAATACATCAGGAGCAAGCTGCTTAATTTTATTTACAGCAATATAGGGGTCTAAAGCGGTTCCAACAACTTCAATTTTATTTGATGCGTTAAGAATATCGGTTAATGTTTTGCGCATTACCGCAGAATCATCAACCACTAATACCTTTATTTTATCCAACTATTGATAACTCCGTTGTAAAAGTTGTATCTTTTTCGTCAACCTTGGTTAATTGTTTACAATAAACCCTTCCCGATTCAACGTCAAAGACCACTTTACGGGCAACTGTTCCACCCACATCTTCACTTACAATAGGAATATCGGCCATTTCCAGTAATATCTTTGCAATTCTTACATTCATATTACAGATCCCATACTGCGTAGTTTGATAATCCAGAACTTTCCCGCCACCAAATATCTTAGCAACTATATTTTTTCTCTGGCCATACTGCTCCATCTGGGCAATAAGATTTTCAATTGCCCTTGTGCCATATTTCAGTAGTTCTTTCTGTTCATCGTCATCAACAGTCATTTTATGCTTTGTATGTTTCTGCACCACTTTACCTGGCAATACAAAGTGATTCATACCTCCTACCTTGTTAACAGGATCGTACAGGCATACAGCCACACACGAACCAAGCAATGTCCCTATATATTCATCTTTATTGCTAACATAACAGTCACCGGGATACAGCACTTTTAAGGGCTTCTTTAATTTATGCGAATTTCGTATATACATGGACTACCTCTTGAAACATCAGCAATGTGTCTATATGTTATCGTTTTTGATATACTGAATGGGCTACATAATGGAAAGGAAGATTGGCGCTTACTATCGCTTCAGCATACCCTAAGAAAAGATAGCCACCTTTTGGTAAATAATCATAAAATTTTTTTAATACTTTTGATTGTACATCTTTATCAAAATAAATCATGACATTTCGGCAAAAAATTATATCAAAATGCCCTTTAAGGCGATAGCTCTCATCAAGCAAATTCAGGTGCTGAAAAGAAATTTTTTCTTTAAGAAAGTTTTTGACTTTTGCATATCCAGTATACTGATCTTTTCCTTTTAAAAAATATTTTTTTAAAAGACTAACATCAAGTGTTTGTACAGCTTCAAGTGGGTAAATGCCGTTTTGTGCGGTGTGAAGCACTTTAGTGTCAATGTCAGTGGCAATAATAGTAAATTGTTTTTTGAAATTGCTCTCATATAACACAATGGCAATGCTGTAGGCTTCTTCGCCAGTTGAGCAACCTGCGCTCCAGATAACAATATTTTTATGCGATAGCTCCTGTTCAACAATCCGCTGCAATATAGAAAAATGTTCACGTTCCCTGAAGAATTCTGTTTTGTTAGTGGTGATACAATTTATTAAGTTTTCAATTTCATCATCATAATTGTCTCTAAGGTAATCGCAATACTCTTCATAGCGGTGCATGCCCAACTCACGCATTCTGCGAAGTAGGCGCGATTGCACCAGCGCACGTTTCATTTCAGAAAGCTTTATCCCTGATTCTTTATATACAATATTTCTGATATAATCAAAATCCTGCTGACTTAACTGTTGATAAAAAGTAGTATTCATACATTATTCAAATAGGATTACATTACCGTATTGAACTTTGTCATTCAATACTTTATCAATAAACTCTTTTTCCATTTTTATAAATTCTGATATGGTGTCATTTGCTTCAACTAGATAGCGATGCACTTTCCCTGTATCGCAAAAGAAATATATTTTGCGGCGATAGTTGCCTCCAATATCAATAGCTTCCAGCGACATATTTTCATTATTGCAATATTCAGTGATAAAATCAGTTGTATATTTTTGATTATAGGATGTACCAATACCACCAAACACTTTAACAACAAAATTTTTACGATCAGCACCTAATTTAACCATTTCACCAATGATATGTTCCATAAAGTTTATGTTGTAACTATATATCTCATCTTTCTTCATCTGTAATGCTGATAATACTGGAAGCAAACAATGCCCCATTCCACCAATTTTCTTTATTGGGTCATGCAAACACACCACAAAACAACTCCCTACAATAGTCGAAAGTATCAAGTCTGCTGCTGCATGATACTCTCCCGGAACTAATATGTTCACAGGTTTTTTTAACGTAGCATCAATTACATGTATCATAGCATTGCTATCTCACAGTAGCATTATATTAAGCTGTCTTAATATTAGCCAGTTCCTCTGAAGTTAAAAGTTTATCAACATCAAGAATAATTACCAGGTTATCGTCTATCTGCCCTATCCCTTTAATATAATCAGTGGAAATATGTGCGGTAAAGTGTATGGTATCCTGAATTTTATTGACCGGTATAGTGACAACATCCTGAACTGAATCAACTATCATCCCAATCAGCTTACCTTTCACTTCAGTAATGATGATAACCGTAAATGCATTATACTCCATTTCTTCCATCCCTATTTTTTTGCGCATGTCAATAACCGGTACCACCGAACCACGCAAGTTTATCACCCCTTTCATAAAAGGAAGCGTGTTTGGAACATGAGTGATATGAGTCATACCAATAATTTCTTGCACCTTCAATACTTCAATACCATAGGTTTCATTTCCAATAACAAAGGTTACAAATTGCTCAGCCATAGCGGTATCTGCCTTTTCTATCGTTGTATTTTCAATATTCATACTTTGCCCCCTATCGTAAAAATTTATGAACAACTGATTTAAGCTGTTCAGGCTTAAATGGCTTAATCATCCAGCCTGACGCACCGGATTTTTTGCCTTCTTGAATCTTTTCTTCCTCAGCTTCAGTTGTGAGCACTATAACAGGTGTAAATTTATCATTTTCCCTGAATTTTTTTATGAATGTTATTCCATCCATCTGTGGCATATTAATATCAACAATACACATTGCTATTTCTTCACCTTTATCTGTTAAATCTTTAATCTTGTTCAATGCATCCTGCCCATTTTCAGCATGAACCATTCCATACCCTAAATCCTTTAATGTAAATTCCACACTTGTACGTATAGTTGGTGAATCATCAATAATCACTATATGTTTCATACTCTAGTCCCCTCTTGTACAAATATATAACATTAAGACTGCATATACAAATAATTCATCGTATAACACCACACAATTTTAACTGCTTCTTTATTGTATCGTTTACCCCTTTAAATTTAACTGTTTTATTTTGTTGCTTAGCTGTTTTTAAAAGAGATAAAATCACCTGCACAACTGACAAATCCAGTCGCTTGGATTTTGTAAAATCCAGCACTATGTCCTTTTCAGCTCTTAAAATTGCAGCCACTTCATCAGCAAACTGTTTTATGTGTTTTACATTTACAAATTCATCAATTTCAATTATATACATGGCAACCTCCTAAAATACAATGACGCGATCTTCAGTTTTCCTTGTTGAATACTCTTTTAAAAGAGAAACCAGCATCTGTCCTTTGTATTCATTGGCATAGAGTGCTTCAATTGTCTCTATAGTTTTATCAAGCTGCTTTGCATCAAATAATTCCCTAGAAGCTCCTGCATCATCAAGCACTTGACATAATGTTTTAAGATTATCTTCAATATTCCTGAAGGCATCCACCTGCTCTAACTTTTCACTCAAAAATTGTTGTAATGCATTCACATTCCGTTCAATCTGCTGTGAAATATCAATGTAATATTTTTTTGATTCATACAGTTTTAATGAAACCTTTTTCAAATTTGCAACACAATTCTGTAAAATGGTATCCTGTACTGACATGGCCTGTTCATACAACTTGTACGTGGATTCCATAGTGCCAATAACATCTTTGTATAGATTTTCTGATTCCTCAACAATTTTCTTTATTTTCTTTGGCATGATGCTTATATCTGAAAGGGAACTTGCAATAGTCTTCTGCAACTCTCTATGGCGAGCAAGCTCAATACGCGTTAACATGTTTACCACATCAAACTTTCTCACAACATCTTGTATTTTATTAAAAAAATCCTGAAATTTACGAAGTTGAGCCAGCACATCACCAGACACACCAAGCAAAAAAGCTTTCTTTTCCAATATTTCTTCAAGATACCTTACCGTTTCTTGCTGCAACACATCCAATGAATTATACACTTTATCAATGTTAAACTCGGTTCCATCAAATACTGATTCATATGTTTTTGTATATTCATGAGCTATCGCCTCAACACTGTTCTTCATTGTGGAAATTCCATCATGTGCACTTGTATACAAATGGACAAAATCATTTTGAAGCGACAGTACCTTTTGATACATTCCCCACAAAATAATATCAGCGTGATCTTCGCTGATGCCAAATTCCTCAAGAGCCTCAAGTGCAAATAATATTTTTTCAATATCCTGTCGTACAATATCTTCAACCTGAAACTCCTGCAACAATCCACTTATTCCACTATTTAACTGATCAGCAAAGCTCACAATAGATTCAACATTGTGTGACAACGATTTCTGATGGCTTATAATGTCCTGTATTGAATTATTAAGTTTGATCTGTAAATGCGTGAGATAGTTCTCAACAATAGCATCAACTGTCTGACACGTATTGTTAAATTTTATTCTCAACTGGTGTAAATAATCTATTATTTCCTGAAATTCAGATGAAACATCATTTACCATATCAGCTAAATGTGACATCTCCACTGCAATAGTTGTCAGTGTGGAGCCCTCTTCTCCCGCTTTAATGGAAATTATCATGGTATTTTTTGCATATAGATCAATTGCTTCAACTGCATCCAGTATCATTGCAACACTGTTACTTAATGTCAGCGTTTTGTTAATGGCTTCCTCAACCTCTCTATTTGTTGCTCTGTCAGCAATCATATACTTAACTACAGTATCAATATACCCATTTATTTCATCTTTTGTGCCCAGAATTACATCATGTAAAAAAGTATCAGGAATATTTTCCTCAGTGGTGTAAAAATAATATATATATGGCTTGATCATGGTGAAAAATTCATCAATGCGTTTATTAATAATGGTAAAACGTTGAATTAACTCAGAAAAAAGAGAACCTATGCTGCCCTTCAATTCCTTGAGGTATGCATAATGATCACTTATTGACTTATGGTAGGCAGTTAAATTCATCACCATATCCTGCTTGTATCATCTTGTATCATATTGTTAAGAACTGATAAACCCATGTACATCTATTATCAGGGCGATAGTTCCATCACCCAATATGGCAGCACCAGAGATTGCTCTTGAAGAAGTTATTTCTCTATCTAAGCTTTTAATTACTATTTGCTGCTGACCAATTAATTCATCAACCACAAGCCCTAACGCTTTGCCCTGCGATTCAACTATCACCACAAGTCCATCCCATGGATTTTCAATTGTTAGCGGAAGGTTAAATTCTTTGTGGAGCCGCAACAATGGCACATATTCCCCTCTAACGTGGACCACTTCGCCTTTATTTTCCACCGTTTTTATATCTTTCATTGTTGGTTTGATGCTTTCGACTATAGAAAGAATTGGTATAATAAATGTTTCCTGTGCCACTTTTACCAGCATCCCATCAATAATAGCAAGTGTCAATGGAAGTTTTATTGTAAATCGTGCCCCTTTATCTGGTTCAGAGAATATTTCAACACTGCCGCGCAGAGCTTCAATATTGGTCTTGACAACATCAAGGCCAACACCTCTTCCTGAAAGGTCACCCACACTTTCCGCTGTTGAAAAACCCGGTGCAAAAAGCAAATCATATATCTTTGCATCAGGGACATCCTCATTTTTACCAATCACACCTGTTGCAATGGCTTTCTGTAATACCCTCTGTTTATCGATACCACAGCCATCATCAGAAACTTCAATGAATATATTGCCTTCCTGATGATATGCCTTTAGCATCACAGCACCTTCCCGCGGTTTCCCTTTTGCTTCCCTTTCTTCAGGGGATTCAATACCATGATCTATCGCATTACGAATTAAATGCTTTAACGGGTCACTGATGCGTTCAATGACAGTTTTATCAATTTCTGTATCGCCACCTGCTATTTCCAAGTGAATAGTTTTCCCATGTGCTTTTGCGGTATCGCGTATAAAACGCCGGTACTGCTCAAAAACTGGCCCAATCGGTACCATGCGTATGCGCATCAGATGCTCCTGAAATTCACGGATGATACGATCAACACCATATAAGGCATTATTTAAACGATATGCCTTTTCATCTTCAATCTCTTCGGCAATACGTTTTACTCCAGAAAATCCAATGACCATTTCACCAAGTAAATTCATGAGGCTATCAACTTTTTTTGCATCAACTCTGAGTGTCGAAGTACTCAAATGTTTCTTTATATTTTCCTGTTCTTTTAATGCCAGTGAGACATCATTTTCCTCAATATATCCCTTGGTAACAGCTATCTCCCCAACCTTCTTCTTTGTCTTTTCATGCTCACTGAGAACATCTTCATATTCTTGTTCGGTCAGCATTCCTTTTGACAACAACAACTCACCTAACTTTGGCACATCCTCAATGACTGGTTGAGCAACATAATTTTTTGTAACATCAGTGATTATGATTTCATTGTCATCACGAACAAAAATAAACACATCATCCAGAGCTTCTTCTTTGCTCTTTGTTTTGAGAATAACATCCCACCAAATATAACATTTCTCAGAGTCTAGATTGTCAAGTAGTGGGACATCATTTCGATTAACACGCAATTCAGTAATCATACCAAGCGAGGCAAGATCTTCCATTATAATCAGTGGATCAATACCGGATTTAAATATGTCC
>JAOAIH010000011.1 GCA_026414805.1 Spirochaetota bacterium
TTGAAATATATTTTTTTAATTGTTTAATGAAAAAGCTATTTTTATTTTTCTTTGGCATAACTACCTCTCATAAAAAAAATTTATGTCACATATATTATGTCGGATGAAAAAATAATTTACTTAATATTTTTTTTAATTTAATAATATCGTTATCGATATTATAGTTGATAATTTTCTTTTACTATATAATTATTGATTAATATAAAATAACATTTTAAGGATATTATCATAAAGTTTAAGAATACATAAGTGACAAGCTTATATTACAATTTTGAGGAAATTTATGCAATCAAAACAAAATAAAGCAATGATGATAATATTTGTTTTAATAGGGGTTACAATAATTCCTGCAATTGCAATCGCTAAAAGTTTCTCAATCAAAAGCTGGCATTATGCAATAGGTGAAAAAAATCAGGATTATGAATCAGCCATTCAATTATCATATAAACCTCTACAAACAACCAGCAATCTACATGACCTCTTACCATCCAAAGAGGGGTATATCTGGGTGCGACGTGATTTTGAAATATATAACAATTTTTCACATAAAAGTTTAATGGGTCTACTTATCGAGCGATTAATGATAGCTGATGAAACTTATTGCAATGGCCAATTAATTGGCTCATCCGGTAAGTTTCCTCCAAATTTTTTTAGCGAATGGAATAAAGTACGATTATATACCATCCCCACCGGATTGTTACAAAAAGAAAAAAATACCATTCTTATAAAAATATATGTTAATAATGAAGGTTCAATAGCAGGGAAAACCCTTATAGGCTCATTTAATCAGTTGGAGCGTGAGTATAATTATCTGGATTTTTTAAACTCAAGGATAAATGCTATTATATCATTCTTGTTCTTTTTGGTTGGATGTTATTATTTCCTTATGTTTATTTTAAGAAAAAAAGATAAAGAAAATCTTTACTTTGGATTAACGTGCATTGTGTTTTCTTTCTATTTGTTTAATTTCTTTATTACGCGAATCCCTGGTTTTACATATGAATTAATCCCATATCTGTTATTTCAAAAAGTAATATTTATTCTTGTTTTTGTCATTGCATATTTATTAACACAATTTTTGGCAAAATATTTGGATATTCCTCAGAATAAATATTTACATTATTTATTAATTGCAGCAACTATTATTCCATCACTGTTATTGTTTTGGCCATCTAGCTACGCTTCGTTTCTTACAATACGCTATAAAATATTAATACTATTTTTACCTATATTTGTTATATATGGCATTGCAATAACTTTAATATCTCTTTTTAAACATAAAAAAGAAGCGTATATTTTATTACTTGGGAGTATACCTTTTTACTTTTGTGTTTTCTGGGATTTAATAGTACATAACTTATTAAAACTGGATGATGCAATATATTTAATGGGTTTTGGTTTTCCATCTTTTTTAATTTCAATCGCAGTTGTTTTGGCTGTCCAGACAGTACAATATCACAATGAAGTTGAGGAACTCAATGTTTCATTAGAAAAAAAGGTTGAAGAACGTACGCAGCAATTATTTGAAGCAAACCAAGAATTAAAACTTGCTTTAGCCCAAATACGTGAACAGCAGGAAATAGCACGTAAGGATATGTTGATGGCTGTTAATGTTCAACGAAGTATTATACCTCAAAAGCCACCTGTTGTTGAAAACTATGATATTGGTTTATTTTCCATGCCTATGTCGGGAGTTTCGGGTGATTTCTATGATTTTTATGTAAATAATTCCGTACTGTTGGGTCTAGGGCTTTTTGATGTATCTGGTCATGGAATATCTTCTGGATTATTGACCATAGTTTCAAAATCAATTATTTACCGAAATTTTATGAATTATTGTGATGTGCATTTAGGAAAAGTAATGGAGAATATAAATAATGAATTAATTAAGGAATTTGATAAAGTTGATAATTACGTTACCGGTATACTACTTAGATTTGATAATGATAAGGTAGAATATGTTAATGCAGCTCATGCTGATTTACTTTTGAGAAGAAATAATAGTAACTCTATTACAGTTTGTGTTCATAAAGAAAAAGATATAAAAGGAATGTTTTTAGGTATTGAAGGAATGAAAAGTGTTTTTTTACCGCTTCAATTCACTATAAAGCAAAATGACGTATTGCTTTTATATACTGATTGTCTGATAGAGCAGAAAAATAGTAATGCTGAGGAATTTGGTATAGAAAGAGTTAAAGAAGCTTTTTTGAATGCAAGGGGCAACAGTGCTCAACAAATATGTGATGAAATCATTGATGCTTTTAATCAATTTAAAGGGGATATGGATTTAACAGACGACTTGACGGTTATAGTATTAAGAAAAATGTGATACTAATAGTTGCTTCATTAATTATGCAAGAAATTACACCTGATATCCCCAGTCCTGTTTTATCAAGCTTAAACATACACCGTGGGCAATTGCTTCGGTCTTTATGCTTTGGAATTCTATTAACGCCCGCTTATACATTGTTATGTATCCGGTATCATGAAATATGTCTTTTATGTGAATATCTATCTGAGCAACTGGATCATTGTATATTTCAAACAAATCCCCGGTAAGGAGTATGTAATCCGGTGAAAAAACATTTATCACATCAAGTAATGCTTCAGAAAAATATTTTAAGGCTATATCAAGTTTTTCAAATATGCCTTTAGTTCTATTAGTATAATGATGATTAAGTTTGATAATTATGTTATCATAGCATTCATTTTCGTCTATGATGTTTTCCCCCTTCAACAGATTTACAAATGCTTCATATGAAAAATAACAATCAAGGCAGCCATTTCTTCCACAGATGCATTTGTGGTTTTCATTGCTGACTTTTATATGGCCAATCTCCCCTCTACTATTAACTATCGCCCCTTTATAAATTAAACCCAGTGCACTTGCAGCACGTGCCGAAACTACCATTATCCTGTCATATCGTTGATTAATATCTGATGTTGAAAGTATATACGATATCATACTACTGATATTATGATCAAAAAAAATACGAGTATTGGGGAATTTACTTGATAACAATGACATTAAATTAAAATCTTTTAGCTGAGGCATGAGTGTATATGAACGTAAGATACCGTTTTTTGTATCAATGTCGCCAGGGACAGTACAACCAACGGCAACTAGATTTGTAGCAAAAACAGGGTTTTTTGATAGCACTTCATCAATTTGTTGCACTATGATACTAGTGAATTCTTCTTTTGTGATGTTGCCTGGAATTCCTATTTTAGAAGTAGCTAGTACCTTATTGCTGAAACTTACTATGGATGTATACACTGCCTTCTGATTAAAGGTTATTCCTAAATATACCTGCTTTTCATGATTGAGTGTGTAAAACAAAGCTTTACGGCCTTTATCCTTTTGCTTGCCTTCTGTAGGCACTATTATACCTGTATTTTTTAATATTTTAAACGAAGTCATGACAGTATCCATGGAATACCCTGAATACCGCTTTGCTTCAGCTTTTGATAACGTAGAATGTTGCCTAAAAATGTCGACTATATGCTTTCGTTTATTTTCTTTTCTTTTGTTTATTTTTTCACCATGTGCCATATCATAACCTCTGGGTTTAGTAATTTTCTTGACATATTATCGATAACGATTTTATTATTATACTTACGGTTAAAATTTATAATATAACATTATTGCAAATAATTTTTACTTATGCAACAATTTTTTACAATTTAAAATAGGTATGGTTATGAATCAAGAAAGAAAAATTACAATCAAGAATTTATTGTCGTATGGTGTGGGTGATATTTTTGGGGGAGGTTCATTTGTTATTATTAATCTTCTTTTCATCTATTTCCTTACCGACATTGCCAAATTAAATCCAGCACTTGCTGGGCTTGTGGTACTTGCTGGCAAAGCCTGGGATGCAATCAGTGATCCAATAATGGGCTATATTTCTGATACCACAAAGTCCCGATATGGCAGGAGGAGAATATTTTTCTTATTGGGAATAATTCCAATTATCCTGAGCTTTATTGCAATGTGGCTGCCGCTTTCATCTGATAGCCAGATGATAAAATTTTTATATTATGCTTCTGCTTATGTTTTTTTCAGTACTGCTTTCACCATGGTGATGATACCATATTCTGCACTCAATGCTGAGATGACACGCGAATATAAAGAACGAACACGTTTATCAGGAGCACGTTTGATATTTTCTCAGATATCTTCACTGATTTCAGGGACAGTTCCCAAAATGATTATAGATAGATTTCAGGATAAAGGTGAAGGCTTTCTAGTAATGAGCATACTATTTGCTATCTTTTTTGCGTTGCCATGGATTATAGTTTTTTTTGGAACATGGGAATTACCTGATGTCCACATTGAAAATAAATCACTCACAGATTTTTTTAAAAACCTTACTATAATATGGACAAACAAATCCTTCCGCATTCATATTGGATTGTATATTTGCGCTTACTCAGCACTGGATTTAATTATGGCAATGTTTATTTATTATCTCACGTATTATATACAGAAACCTCAGATATTCACAGTGTGTTTGGGTTCAATGCTTGTTACACAGGTTTTGTTTTTGCCTGTATACGTTTTTATTGCAAATAAAAAGGGTAAGGGTTTTTCCTATAGGGTAGGAGTAAGTATATGGGCGATAGCTCTTGTCAGTACACTCCTGTTTGACAGTAACACTCCAATGTATTATATTGTTGCACTTTCGGTTGTAATGGGTGCGGGAATGTCGGCAGGCACAATGATTCCTTGGGCAATTTTGCCATCGGTAACTGATGTAGGTGAATTGATTACTGGCAAACAGCAAGCAGGTGTCTATGCAGGTGCAATGACATTTATACGTAAGCTTGTGCAGGCAATTGTTCTTGCTGTCTTTGGCGCTGTATTAGGAGCAATAGGATATAAAGCGGGAATGATTCAAAGCCCTGAAACCTTAGAACGATTGCGTTTGTTGTTTGCATTGCTGCCACCATCACTCATGATTTGTGGCATACTGATATCATTACAATTTAAAATCACACCAGTAACACATCCAATCCTTATACAGGAGATTAACAGATTAAAAATGGGTGGTAGTAAAGACACAGTTGAACCTCATGTAAAAGAAATTTGCGAAATATTAACCGGATATAAATATCAAAATCTCTTTAGAAAGCAATAACAGAGGTGTGCAATGAAAGAAATTACTCTTGGTGTAGTGTGTGTTGCACGTAAAACATTTGATTACAATGCAGCAGGTGAAATATTTGCCCGCATACAATCCCAATTGAAAAATGTAAAGGCAGTTCAATGGCACTGTTATGGTGATCTTGTATTTGAATTGGAAGATGCTCACAAAGCTATCTCGTTTTTGAAAAAAAAGGATTTGGATGCACTAGTGTGTATTAGTGGTACTTTCCATTTAGGTCATCTTGTGTTGGAACTAGTTAAACATTTTCCCGTCCCTGTTATGTTGTGGGGATTACCTGAATTGCCCTATGATGGGGGCAAAATACGGCTTAACTCAATTTGTGGTGTTAATCTTGATGCAAGCAATCTATACAAGGCGGGAATACGAAATTATTATGCACATTTTGGGAATGCAATTGATACTGACTGGGTAGGTGCAATACGTATTTTATCCATGCTTAAAAATGCAAAAATAGGGCTGGCTGGGTATCATGCACATGGCTTTTTTAACATTGATACATGGCAACCCGCACTATATCATCAATTTGGTGCAATGGTAGATCATTTTGAGTTAGCACAATTATATAATCACCCGGTCAATAAACAGTATGCTGATGAGTATAGGGAAATAATTGAATCAAATTTTGATACTGGTGAGATCAATTCAATACAAAAACAAAAGGTCATTGAATTAAGTTCACGACTCAAAAGCTTTATTGAAGACAACAATCTCACTGCACTTGCTATTCGTTGCTGGCCTGAATTTGCAGCGCAATTTGGCATTGCACCGTGTGCAGCAATGTCACTTGTGCAGGCTCATGATCTTATTATTGCCTGCGAAGGGGATGTAGATGGTGCAATATCTATGTTAGCTCACAAAGCGATAGGTGCTCAAACCCCATTTTTATTTGATTTTTCACAAGTGAACCTTGATGAAAATTTTGCATTGCTATGGCATTGCGGAGTTGCACCGTTTGTGCTTAAAGATACCGCAAACCAGGCTTCGCTGGATACGTATTTTGCTGCAGGAAAAGGTGTCACTACAGGCTTTGTCTTGAAGCCTGGTGATGTCTCAATATGCAGATTTGATTTTGATGGCAGTAACTATCGCTTGCTCTTATTAAAAGCGCATGGCGTCACTATGGATAAATTGTTAAAGGGAACATTCTTAAAGGTTACCTTTGATATGCCTGTTAGAAAAGTTCTTGATACCATAATTTATAATGGCATAGCACATCACGCATCAATGGTGTATGGGGATTATATAAAACCATTAGAGATAGCAGCCAGAATAAAGGGGTGGGAGATAGTGACATGTTAAAAGTAGACTATAATGAAACATCCTTTTCAGTTTATTACAAAAATCGCTGTATATTGAAGCATTCATTACAAAAGCCGTGTATAGCATTAGGTAATGGTACTGCTGTATATACAATGAAAGAAGGCAATTTTACAATAAAAGATTCCATTTTGTTTAAACAGTACCTTACACAATTTACAGTAAAGGAATATACTGGTTCAATCATAGTAGAATTTGAAGATGTTTTAACTTTAAAAATTACTGCAGATACCTACTGTACTATTGCAATTGAAGCTAAAAATCAGTTTAACAGATTTTGGTTACATTGTGTAGCCGACAGCAATGAGCATATATATGGCTGTGGAGAACAGTTTTCAAAACTGAATTTAAAGAAAAGAAAGTTACCTTTGTGGGTAAGAGAGCAGGGAGTAGGGCGGGGGCACGATTTAATTACGCTGTTAGCTAATATTTTATACGATGCTGGTGGTTGCTGGTATACTACATACTATCCACAACCAACATTTGTATCGAGCAACAATTACTTTGTCCACTGCAATGCGTCTTCATATGCTGAGTTTACATTTAAGAAAAAAGAACACATCCTTCATTTCTTGCAGATACCGGATTCGATAGTTGTCGGTGTATACAATACTCCGGTTGAATGCATAAAAGCAGTAGGTGATTTGTTGGGGCGACAGCCACGGCTGCCTCAGTGGGTACACGATGGGATGTGGTTAGGTGTGCAAGGTGGTATAGATGTTGTAAAGAAAAAACTCCAAAAGGCCCAAGATGCAGGTGTTAAAGTATCTGCGGTGTGGGTGCAGGATTGGGTTGGCAGAAGAATCACATGGTTTGGGAAACGCCTTTTCTGGAACTGGAAATATAATAACGAGTTATATCCCAATCTGCCATCATTTATTCAGGAGCTATCGCATAAAAATATTAAATTTTTAGGGTACATTAATTGCTTTTTAAATTCTGAAGGCGATTTATATAAAGAAGCAGTAGAAAAGGGATATTTAGTAAAAAACAAAGACGAATCAGTATATCAGTTTGATACCACTGGTATTATTGCAGGAATTTTAGATTTAACCAATCCCCATACGTGTACCTGGATAAAAAATGTAATTAAAGATAATATGATCGGCATTGGCATTGCTGGCTGGATGGCTGATTTTGGTGAGTATTTAGAAACTGATGTAAAGCTATATTCAGGTGAATCAGCTGAAATGTATCATAACAGATATCCGGCTGAATGGGCTCGAGTCAATTATGAAGCGCTTCAGGAAGCAGGTAAAGTTGGAGAAGTAGTATTTTTTACCCGTGCAGGATACACTGGCTCATCACACTACAGCACATTAGTGTGGGCAGGCGATCAGCTTGTCAACTGGAGTATGGATGATGGATTGGCTTCCGTTATTCCTGCTGGTATTTCACTTGGATTTTGTGGGGTTGGATATTTTCACTCAGATATAGGTGGATATACGTCATTAGCCTGGATTAAGCGCAAAAAAGAGCTTTTTATGCGATGGGCAGAATTAGGTGCATTTACTGCAGTTATGCGCACGCATGAAGGAAATAGGCCAGATTCAAATTGGCAATTTGACAGCGATAACCAAACTCTTCAGCATCTGTCAAAAATGACTAAAGTTCACGCTGCACTCAAACCATATATTGAACACTGTAAGGACGAATATCACACCAAAGGGTTACCCTTGATGCGACACCCTTTTATACATTATCCTGAAGATAAAAGGCTCCATTCCTTTCAGTATCAGTATTTATTTGGCCGTGATATATTTGTGGCACCTGTGTATAAACCACGGATAAAAAAGTGGAAGCTATATTTACCAAAAGACAGATGGATTCATATATGGACAGCCAAAGAATATGCTGGAGGGTGGGTTACAGTTGCTTCTCCTTTAGGTTATCCTCCGGTTTTTTATAGAAAAGAGTCAAAATATGCAGATCTTTTTGAGATTATCAAAGATATAAATTAGTATTATTAAAAATAAAAAAATTGTAAAAATAAGTTGCATAATACTAGTAGTTAATATTAAATAAAAAATAATTTGGCATAAGTAATTTATTGTTAGTTACTATGTGTTTTATATAGCATGCTTTTGTGGGATAAATTTTATTTAAATTTGGAGGATATTATAATGTCACTAAAAAAAATTATAGTATCAATCATTGTTATTATAACGCTATATTCAATTGTTATTGGCAACACTGGAAGATATAATCTTATCAAAAACAATATATTAACAATATGTGAATGGGAAAATGCAGGAGCAACATCAACATTAATAGATAGTAAAGATGCTACCAGATATGAACCTAATAAAATATTTGATGGTGATATCAAAACTGCCTGGGCAGAAGGTGATAAGGGACCAGGTATTGGCGTTAAAGTTGTGTTTGAGATTCCCACTCCCGGCTATTCAACTAATCTTTCAAACGGTGCTAAAATAATGAATATAGTAAATGGACTTGCATATTCTAAACAGCTATTTTATTCTAATAACAGGATCAAAGATCTAACCTTAGAATATTATGTTGGGGTTGATATTGGAGAGGAAGAGAACAACTGTTCTCGTTATGTATTGTATTTGTATGATACAAAATCGTATACTTTAAAAGATACCATGGATAAACAAAGTTTAAACCTCAATATAAATTTTGAAAAAGCTAAAAATTTCTGGAAGCAATCACGAGATATTGCCCGAAAAAAAGGATATAAAGTTTTTGAAGGTGACTATGGACGATATTTGTTTGGAGTACTAACGATAAAAAGCATTTATAAAGGCACTAAATATGATGATACCTGCATAAGTGAAATTTCTTTTGAATAAATATAGTCAAAGCCATTGTACTTCGTATTCAACTTTTGTTGCTTCACTTGCCAGTGTAACAATTTTTGCTTGGCCCCATTGTGAACGGAATGAATTACAATCAGAAAAAACATGCCTTAGTCATTAACATTGTTTGCAAAAGTCAATTAAAAATTTATTTTTTATATTACCTGTATTAAATGAATGAAATGAAATACTGTTTTTATGTTAACAATAAAGTAATTGACAACTATTTAAATTATAAATTTACATACTTTACAAACTTTTATAAATAATTTGACAATATTATAAGGGCAAAATTGAAGCTATCATATAAAATATCAAATATCAATAATACAATATATAGAATTTCATTACCATTACCAGGATATCCTCCATATATAAATGTATATCTCTTTAAAGGTGAAGTTAATACTTTATTTGATACGGGGATTTACTGGACATGGCGTTTATTACGCAACGCTTTAAAAGAGCTGGGTTTGCAATTTTCCGATATTCATCAGATTATTCCATCACATGGGCATGTGGACCACTATGGTGCAGCGTATGCGATAGTTAATAAAAATAAATATGCAGCAGTAATAGCACATAATGCTGATTCAAAGCGTATAGAAGAAGGCATATATGCAAAGCCTTTAGATATGCTTCGCTTTATAACTGCAATGGGTGTTCCAACACCGTTAATTGTACCACTTGCATTTCTTGATGTTATATTCAAATCAATGGGACACACTGTTACAGTTACTAAAAAAATTGTTGGTGATGAGTTTTCTATATTAGTTGGGAATTATAATGCCAAATTACTATTAACACCGGGGCATTCTAAAGGAGCAATGTGTTTATACATTGAAAAAGAAGGATTTTTATTTTCTGGTGATCACATTGTACCTGGTGTAAAACCTATCATATTGGCTGGTTTTGAACCAAATACTTCATTTCCCGTTTGGCAAAGCCATACCATATTTCATAATTCTTTGAAGAAAATTGAAAAATTAAATCCAAAATATATATTTCCTGCTCATGGCGAACCATTCCAGGAGAAATTGAGTCGTTTAATATCAAAATACCTGAAGGTATATCAATTCAGAAGAAAAAGAATGTTTAATCTATTACTCAATAATGACTATACAGTATATAGTCTTGCTCGTAATGTTTTTAAAAACCTTAAAGGGGTAAATCTGGTACTTGATTTATATCTTTCATTATCTGAAACTTATACTCATCTTGAAGCGATGTGCAATGAAGGTGAGGTTATACGATATAAATTTGATAAGGTATATTATTATACAGCTTCATTATTATAAAATTGCAGTTGACATATTATATCGATATCGATTAATGATAATCAACTCAATGTTTTAATTAAAATTTTTAATGCCATCCTGAAATGACAATGGAGCAGGGTAGAAGAAAAATAATCTATTTGATAGTTGCTATTGCAGCAGCCTGTGTAATTGTTTTGTTACCATTAGAAACACTAATTGTAGCAGGCAACGATATACAATTAACAACAACCGGAAAAAAAGCACTGGCTATTTTAGTATTTGCCGTCATATCCTGGGTAACCGAAATTATGCCATTTGCAATTACTGGCTTGTTATCTCTTTCGCTTTTGGTGATAGCTGGATGTGCTAATCTGGCTGACCTTATCAAGGAGGGATTTGGTAATCAGGTAATAGTATTTTTTATTGGTGTAATGATAATAGGTGCCATAGTTAATGAAACATCCTTCATTGCAAAGGCAACACATTATATTTACAAAAAATATTATAATAATCCAAAAATATTAATACTCATAGTATTATTTACAGGAATGTTACTTGCCGGTTTTGTTACCGAAATGGCTGCTGCTGCAATGCTGCTTCCTTTTTCAGTATCCATTTTAAAGAAAGCACAGGTTGAACCTTTGAAAAATGATTTTGGAAAAGCTCTGATGATTGCATGCGGATGGGGACCAGTAATAGGTGGTATCGCAACACCAGCAGGTTCTGGAGCTAATCCAATGACTATCAGTTTTTTAAAAGATCTTGCAAATATTAAATTAACCTTTGTTGATTGGATGCTTGTTGGATTTCCTGCAGCTTTGTTAATGTTACCATTTGCATGGATTATTTTAATCAAAAGCTTTGATGTATCTTCAGTTACTATCGCTCCAAATGAAGAAAAGATACCAATGCCAGTTACAAAAAAAGATATAATTATTGGGATTCTTTTTATTATTACCGTATCACTGTGGATTTTTGAACCATTAATTCATAGCCTTTTTCCCGCTTTACAATTCATAAACATGTCATTTGTAGCGTTAACAATTTCATGCCTTATGTTTTTACCAGGTATCTCACCCATAAGCTGGCAAAAGATTGAAAAATCCATAAACTGGGGTGCAATAATTCTAATTGTTTCGGGATTAGCTATTGGATCAACTATATATACAACGGGTGTTGCTAAATGGCTTGCATGTTTATTTTTCAGCCATCTGAATGTATTGCATCCTGTTGTAATGGTCTTTGTGATAGTTCTTGGAGTTTCAATTATTAAAGTATTGTTTTCAAGCAATACGGTTACTAGTATTATTATGGTTCCACTATTGATTGCTCTGTCAACTACTATTGGTATAAGCACTTCGCTTGTTGCAATACCTGCAGGATTAACTTCATCATTATCATTTATTCTTGTAACATCAACTCCAACAATTGTCATTCCTTACTCTGCAGGATACTTTTCAATATCTGATATGGTAAAACCTGGGATATACATGACTATAATTTCGTCGGTATGTGTTACAATAAGTTTTCTGGTGTTTGGTACTTTGTTTAATATAATAACATGGTAAGTGTACAAATACATTGTGATTAAAAATTTTTTAATTTTTTGTGCGATAGTTACTGTTAATGGAGGCTTTCATGAATACAATATCAACTGCACAACTTGAATCTTTGGCAAAAGAATTCCGCTATGTTATAACTGACATGATTTGCCGCGCTGGCTCGGGCCACTTAGGTGGTTCACTGAGTTTAGTGGAAATTGTCATGACATTGTATTACCGTATAATGAATGTTAAACCAGACAATCCAACCTGGGAAGATCGCGATAGGTTGGTATTATCCAAAGGTCATGCTGGGCCGGTATTGTATGTTGTACTGGCATATTTGGGATTTTTTCCTAAAACCTGGCTTAAAACGCTAAATCAAAATGGCACAAATTTGCCAAGTCATGTAGATCATAATAAAACACCTGGTATAGATATGACTGCGGGGTCATTAGGGCAGGGATTATCTTGCGCTTGTGGTATGGCATATGCAGCAAAATTAAACAATAAAAGCCATAATGTATTCTGCATTATTGGCGATGGTGAAAGCAATGAAGGTCAGATATGGGAAGCAGCAATGTTTGCAGGTCATAATAAACTGGATAATCTTGTTGTAATATGTGATTATAACAAAATGCAAATTGATGGTTTAACAGATGATGTTGTTACATTAGAACCATTAGCAGATAAATGGCGAGCTTTCAATTTTGAAGTATTTGAAATGGATGGTCATAACTGGGATGATATTTATTCAACAATTAATAAAGCAATTTCAGTACAAGGGAAACCATCAATGATAATTGCACACACAGTGAAAGGAAAAGGAAATGCTGAAGTAGAGAATAAAGTTGCAAGCCATAATATTAAAATTAATAATCAGGCAGATTATGATAAGTACATGAAAGGCCTGGGATATACAATTGAATTACCATATTGATTGTAATAAAATTTATGCTAAAAAAAATTATTACACACAGTGTTAACCTGAATTTTATTCAGGATCTAAGTCTTTTAGTTAGTTTGAAATCTAGCTGGGAATTATACTGTAGATGGATTTTAATTTTTATGGGGAGATAAAAAATGAACTATCAAGATATGGAAATGCGTGCAGTGTATGGATTAACATTATGTGAACTTATGGAAAATGATAAAAATGTATTGTGTTTAGAAGCCGATTTAAGCAAAGCATCGGGAACAAATCCTGCTGTATGTACAGCATATCCACAAAATTTTATTAATGTTGGTGTTGCCGAAGCCAATATGATTGGGCTTGCTGCTGGCCTTGCGCGTGAAGGGAAAATTCCAATTTGTGCAAGCTTTACTTGCTTTGCTTCCCGCCGAGTATATGACCAGATTACTATCAGCGTTGCTTATGCAAATACTAATGTTAAAATAGTTGGCACAGCACCTGGTATTACACAGGGGCCAAATGGTGGCACTCATATGGATTTTCTTGATCTTGCTATCATGCGTGCAATGCCAAATATGCATGTATATAGTCCCTGCGATGTATATGAACTGAGAGCTGTTATGAAGTATATGGCAACACATTATCAACCCACATACATGCAGTTATTGCGCGCAAAGATGCCTACTGTATTTGATGAAAGCTTTGAATTTAATCCAAAAAAAGCAACTATTGTATCTACAGGAAATGATGTTACTATCGTTACAACAGGATATACAACACATTTGGCTGTAAAAGCAGTTAAACAATTAGATGTTGAAGGAATTAAAGCAGAACATATTCATTATAGTTCAATTAAGCCATTTGATGAAAACACTCTTATTGAATCAGCAAAAAAAACTAAAGCAGTGGTTACTGTTGAAAACCAGAATATAATTGGAGGATTGGGTAGTGCAGTGTGTGAGGTTTTAAGCGAAAAATTTCCTGTAAAAGTTAAGCGATTAGGCGTACCAGATCAATTTGGTGAAGTGGCAACTGAAGACTATTTATTAAACAAATATGGATTCAATGTAGAACATATTGTAAATGCTTGCAAAGATTTGTTAAGGTGATAATAATTTTGTTACGGCCAATCCCTCTCTCTTATTTAGTATGGGGGAGGAGGTATGAGTTAAGTTAATTTAAGTTAAGTTAATTCTTACTTTACTTTTAATTTTATTAAGGAGGAAATCCTCATGAATTTTGTGATAGGATCTACACGTGCTGGATTACAATTGAAACGTTCGATTATAGAATATATGACAAAAAATGGTCACATGGTTGAAGATGTTGGGATGAAGGATGAAGAAAACTTTGTACCATATCACATCGCAGCGGCTAATGTTGCTAAGCTAATTTCGCAGGGTAAATATGAAAAAGGCATTATAATTTGTGGGACTGGTGCTGGCAGTGCAATAGTTGCAAATAAGTTCAAAGGAGTATACGCAGTACATTGTACTAATTCCTTTGAAGCAAAAAAAGCATCAGCAATAAACAATGCAAATGTTCTTGTACTTGCTGAATGGCTGACACCTGCAAATCATGCATTTGAGATAATTTCAGATTGGCTATCAACACCATTTGGTAGCGGTTTTGATGAGGATTGGAAAACATTTTTATCAAACTGCATTGATGAGATTAAAGACATCGAGGAAATAAATTTTAAATAATTTACTACAAGTAAAGTAATAGTTATTTTCATTATATATTTTTTTGTATTAAATTATAAATAGTTTTTAATTATTATATTTTTAATGTGACATAATATATCTTATCGGAAGTAAAAAGTCTTTATTGTTATCAATGATATTATAGAAATGAAATGTTTATGGACAAAAATAATAACAATATTGTATATGTATTATAGTTATAAAAATTAAATTAATAAAAACGGTTTTGAGTTTTAATGATGACCAAAATATATATTAAATTTATCATACTATTAACGTTTATTTTAAGTTATTGCAGTATAATTAATTCAACACAAAATAATTCAATAACTATTACATTTATTGGCGATGTCATTATGCATGGCCCTGTGAAGTCTTTTGCTTTAAGGAATAATATAGTTGATCCAAAAACAAAAAAATCAATAAACAACAATGGTTTTGATATACTCTTTGAAAATATAAAGTCTGAGTTTGAATCATCAAATCATGTAGTTGCAAACATGGAATTTCCTGTAGCACCTCCGTATACAAGTAAAGCATTTATATTTAACTGTCAACCTCAAGTACTGGATGCTTTCAAAAATATTAATATTAACATTGTGAGTTTAGCCAACAATCATATATTAGATCAGGGTTATGAGGGTTTAATTGCCACACTACAGATATTAGAATTAAAGAAGATACAATATGTCGGTGTAAGCAAAAAGGATAATTTAAAACAAAATGGACTAATTATTGGCGATGAATTGAAGGTTGGAATTGTTGCATATACTGGGGTCTTTAACTATGAGCTATCGCATAAATATAAAAATAGCATATACATCAATAATATTTATGATACTAAAAAAGTACTCAGTGATATTACTGATATAAAAAACAAATGCGATTTCCTTGTGATGATTGCTCATATTGGAAGCGAGTACAGTACACAACCATCAAAAAGCGATATGAATATGTTGCGTATGTATTGTGAAGCTGGTGTAGATTGTGTTATTGGACATCATCCACATGTAATACAGCCTGTAGAACAGATTAAAACAAGCGATGGACGTATATGTACTATATTTTATAGTTTAGGTAACTTTATAGCTAACCAATCATCAACTCATATTGATAGTAAAAGTGGTGTCAATTGCAGTACACGAGAAGGCTTAATTGTTAGGTTACTATTGAAGAAACAGAATGAAAAAATATATAATGAGTATACTGTTATTCCTATTTTTATTTATAATATCCCAGAGACAGATGCAAAGTATAAATATGGTAGAAGAATACAACCAATAAGTTTTAAAAAACATATTGCAATGCAGAATGAAAAATATAACAACAGCGAGAATACAAAAGAATTTCAGAACAGGCTGAATGATATAAAAAAACATTTGTTTTTATATGGTAAATATGATAACATAATTTATTCAGATTAAAGAAGCAATTATCATCTTCTGAACATTCTCAGTACCATCAATGAACATCATTGTTTTTGCAAAATCATTTAATTGCTTAATTTCGCTTGTGTCAATAACGGACCTATAACCTAAGGCATCCATTCCAAAATTAGTGATATCAACAAACAATCTGCTTGCATAATATTTAGCCATTGAAGCTTCTTTTGTAAATGGCTCATTATTGTCTATTTTTTCACAAGCATCTCTGTATAGCAAACGGGATGCATAGAGACGTGTTTCAAATTCTGCTATCGGGAAATTGATACCCTGAAAATCATATAAAGCTTTTGAAAATTGTTTTCGGCTTTTCACGTGGTTTATAATAATATCGAGCGCTCGTTGAGCACCACCAACACAACATGCTGCAACTAAAGGCCTGCCTTTATCCAGCATTTCCGTTAGCAAAAAATAACCACTGCCTTCATCACCAATCTGATATTGTGCATCAATTAAAACATTCTCAAATGTAATTGAACCAATAACACTATTCACAAAAGCTGACACATCCATTCTTTCAACTTTTATGCCTTTAGAATTTGCTGGAATTAAAAAAGCATTCAACCCTGCTCTGCCCTTTTTGCTACCTTGAGCTATGATAAGATAAAATCCAGCAATTCCACTGTTGATAACAATTACTTTTTTACCATTGATTAAAATTGAATTGTCATTTTTAACGGCAGTTGTGCGAATAGAAGTAATATCAGAACCAGCCTGTTCTTCTGTGAGGCAAAATGCTAATGGTTTTTCGGTATCAGTTACTAACTTCAATAGCCATTTCTTTTTGTTATTATCTGCAAAAGATTTAATCAGTTCATAGCAATGTATAGTTGTTAATAATGTTGGTAATGTGTGATAATAATCATATGCCAGCGTTTCAAAAATGTAGCCTGCCTGCGTAAAAGACGATGATAGGCCTTGGTATTCGCTATTTAATAATAACAGATTTATTTTATGAGTACGATAGATAGCATAATATGCCAGTGCACGATCAATATCAGATAAATTATGTATTTGCTTGGTTTGTGATTGCAGAGATTCAAGACATTTATTTAAAGCTTTATTAATATTTTCAGGCAAGTATGCATTATTCATGGTCCTTTCTCCAGAGAAGAAAATCGATAAACTGGTTTAATTGTGAAAGTTCTTCGTTGTTCAAACGTTTTATTTTATATATAAGCAAATATATTTTTTCATCAGAAATTTCATTACAATTATTTTCTGAAAGCGATTCCTCATCAAGAAAATATGAAACTGGTTTTTCAAGATAATTGGCAATTTCTTCAATTTGATGAAAATATACCCTTCTTTTACCTAATTCATAATTAGACAATGCTGCCTGGGTAATGCCAAGCATTTTTGCAAGTTCAAGCTGTGTAATACCCTTTTCTTCACGGGCTAACTGTATCTTTTTCCCTATTTCTTTAAATGCCATAATAATTTACTATTGAGCATTCAACTTGATGATATGTAACATTTTAAAATATCCAAAAATTATTCATAAATTCAGTAAAGCATATTTTTAATTATTAAAAAATTCAAGAAATTCATTGACAAATATAACAATTATAACAGAAATATAACAAAATGTTATATTTTGATTTAAACAATTACTATAAATTTAATTATTTTGTGATGCGATAGTAACTTATGCAAACAAAAACAAGCTACAAAACAAAATAATATAATCTCTGGAGGCGTATATGTTTGATTTCATAATGACAGATGAGCAAATAAAATTGCGAGATGAGGCACGAGATTTTGTAAAATGGGTCCCACGTGAAATGATTCTGGATATGGATGCAGAAAAGATTCATTTTCCAAAAGAATTTTTAAAAGAAGCCGGGAGGAGGAATCTTTTAGGAATACGTTTGCCAAAACAATATGGTGGCAGAGGGCTCAAATGGGTAGATGATTGTATCGTAGCAGAAGAAATAGGTGTTGCCAGTTATTCTCTGGCATGTTTGTGGGGTGTAGGTGCCGATATTGTATGCGAGGCGATAGTTGAATTTGGCAATGAGGAATTAAAACAAGAAGTTGTTGTTCCCCTTCTCAAGGGTGATGTATATGCAGCAGAGTGTTTGACTGAACCGCGAGGCGGGTCAGATTTTTTTGGTGCAACAACTATCGCCAAAAAAGATGGAAGTGATTGGATAATTACTGGCCAAAAGCGATTTATAGTTGGTGCAGAAGGTGCTGACTGGTTTATGGTATATGCCGTAACAAATCCAGAAGGAAAGCCACATGAGCGCCTTACCTGTTTTATGGTTCCCAGAACAAGAGGTGTTGAAACAAAGTATATCTATGGGTTGATGGGAGTACGCGGTGGCGGTGCTGGAAGATTAATTTTAAATGAGGTAAGAGTACCAGAACGATATGCATTAAATGGCATCAATGGTGGTTTTGATGTGTTTGTAAAAAATATGATACCTGAACGATTAGGAACAGCAGCAATGACAATAGGCAGTGTTAGACCAGCTGTGGAAATAGCTACACGGTATACATCAATGCGAAAAGCATTTGGTCAACCTATTGCTAATTTTGAAGCTGTTGGATTCAAAGTAGCCGATAGTGTGATGCTTCTTGATGCAACACGGTCATTGGTATATAGTACCGCTTTGGCAATAGATTCGGGTAAAGTTCATCCCGGAAGAATCAGAAGAATGGTATCAGAATCAAAGAAGTTTGTAACTGAATCCGCCTGGACTATTGCCAATAATTGTATGCAGGTTATGGGAGGTATTGGTTATACAAACGTTTATCCTATTGAAAGGATTGTGCGTGACATTCGCCTTTCAATGATATGGGTTGGCACTAACGAAATAATGGATCTAATTATTCAAAATGAATGGTACAAAGAATATTTCAAAGTAATTTCTAAAGAAAATATTCGTGATGTTGAACAGGATGCACCAGGTGCTGATCAGATAGAGGAAAAAGTATACGAATAAAAATAATATAAATTGTGTAGCTATCTCTGTTCAACGCAGTGATAGCTACACATATATTATAATTCATCGTTTATCATACTAATCAATTCACGTACATCTTCTATATCATGTTCTACTTGATTCCAGTTAATTCGCCTACCCTCCTCTTTTGCTTTTTTATACCGCATCTTTAATGTTGCAAGCATCTGCGATATTATGTCAATTTCAGATTCTATGTTATCAGCTCTTTCTATAGGGCTGTATTGTGCATATTCAGATTTTAACGTGTCACAATCGATTATCTCTCCCCAATGTGGTACATACACTGTGTAACCAAATCTGTTGCGGACTTCATCTGCAAAAGCTGTTGATGCTTTTTCTTCACCATGTATCACAAAAACCTTAAGAGCAGGGTTTTTAATATGGCTCATCCACTCTAGCAAGCCCTCTTTATCAGCATGTGCTGAAAATCCGCCAATAGTGTATATTTTGGCTCGTACAGCTACATTTTCGCCATAAATTTTTACAAGTTGTGCACCATCGATAATTCTACGACCCAATGTGCCTTCGGCCTGATATCCAACAAATACAACTGAAGACTCGGGCTTGTACAGGTTATTTAAAAGATGATGTTTGATTCTTCCTGCAGTGCACATACCGCTTGCTGCAATGATTATCGCACCCTTTGCATTAGTATTTAACCACTTAGATTCTTCCACCGTCTGTACAAAATGAAGATTAGGAAAATCAAGAGGGCTATCGCCTGATTTAAGAAGTGATTTCATTTCATCATCAAAACAATCCTGGTTATTCATGAATATCTCAGTAGCTGATGTTGCAAGTGGTGAATCCAAATATACCGGTATTGGAGGTATTTCCCCTTTTTTTACAAGTTGCGCTATTGTATACAAAATTTCTTGAGTTCGTTCTATAGCAAATGCTGGAATAATAATATTACCTTTCTTATTATATGAATCAAGTATAACATGTTTTAATTCATTATAGGTATCTTCTTTACTTTTATGCAATCTGTCACCATATGTTGATTCAATAAGAAGAATATCAGCATACTCTGGAAGTTCAGGGTCTTTAATTATGGCCTGATTTTTTTGCCCAATATCACCGGAAAAAACAATAACTTTCTCTTTAGAATTATCTTGTATATGCATTTCAATAAACGAAGAGCCTAATATGTGTCCGGCATCGTTAAATCGTACTTTAATTTGAGGGTGAATGGATATTGTATCATGATAGTTAACTGGATTGAAATATTGTAAACATTGTTCTGCATCTTCTGAAGTGTATATGGGTTGGATAAATTCACGACCAAGTTTTTTTCTTTTTTTGTTTATTATCTCTGCATCCTGTTCTTGAATTCGGGCACTATCTGGCAACATTATTGTGGCTAATTGACAGGTTGCTTTTGTTGCATAGATTGGTTTTCTGAATCCTTCTTTTACAAGTTTAGGAATAAGCCCACTATGGTCAATATGTGCATGGGTAAGAAGTAAGCAATCTATCTGTGGTGGAGCATATATAAGGTTTAAGTAATTGCGTTCACGTAGTTCCCTTGTACCTTGAAACATCCCGCAATCAACCATAACGGTAAAATTGCTACTTTTAACAATAAATGATGAACCCGTAACTGTACGTGCACCACCAACAAATTCAATTTTCATATTATTTTCCTTAAAATTATATTCTGACATCACTCTGTATCATACCATCGATAAGTGTAATTACTCGCTGGGTTTTTGATGCTATATACTGATCGTGTGTAACAATAACCACTGTAGTACCCGTCTCATGACAACTTTTAAATAATAAATCAATTAATAAATCCGAGTTTTTTCTATCTAAATTACCTGTTGGTTCATCAGCTAGTATAATGTCAGGATGTGTAATGAGAGCACGAGCTACGGCAATACGCTGACATTCACCACCAGATAATTCAGCAGGTTTGTGATGAGCTCTATCGGCTATTCCAAAATGGTCTAATAATTCTAATGCCTTCTTTTTTGCTTTTTTTGTAGGTTGGCGCATAATCAGAAGAGGCATCATAGTATTTTCAAGGGCAGTAAATTCAGGCATTAAATTATGCATTTGAAAAATAAAACCAATATGAGCATTCCTGAAAGAAGATAGATCATCATATGAATAAGGTGCAATATCCTGATGCAATATCTGTACACTGCCTCCTTGAAATGTATCAAGGCAACCAATAATATGGAGCAGTGTTGATTTACCTGCACCCGATGGACCCATGATAGAAACTATCTCCCCTTTATTAATACTTATACTAACATTTTTAAGGACAGTTAACGAACTGCTGCCATATCCATACTGTTTTAGTAAATTATCAGTTTTAATTACTATATTTTCAGAATATGTTTGTTGAATCATTGTACTATCCATTACGTTTATTCATATCGAATTGACTCAACAGGATGCAATCGTGATGCATGCCATGATGGCAATATAGCAGCAACTGTAGCAATAAAGATTGCAAGTATAGCAACAAGCATAACAAATTCCGGTTGAATCTGAGTGGGGAGCGAATCTATATAATATACATTTTTTGGTATCAAAGAAACAGGATAAAATATACCAAGATCAAATGTGATATAAATCCATGACATTAAACCATTAATAACACCTTCAACCCAGTGAATGATTGCCTCTAAATTTATTGCTGTTACCAGTCCTGTAATAACCCCAATTATTGCACCAATCAGTCCAATAAAAAATCCTTCCAGAATAAAAATTATCATTATTGAGTATGGTTGTGCTCCCATTGCTTTTAAAATGCCAATAGCTTTTCGTTTTTCCATAACCACCATTACCAAAGTACCCATAATAGTGAATGAAGCCGAAATAATTACTAAAAAAAGGATTATTGTCATAATAAGTTTTTCTAATTTCAATGCATAAAATAGATTCTGGTTTTGCTGTTCTGCAGTTATTACCTGATAGTCATACCCAATAATTCCCTGGATAATTGACGAAACTTTATCCATATCGTACACATCATGAAGTTTTAATCCAAGACCGCTAATTATATTACCAATACCAAATAAATTTTGAGACTGTGTAAGAGTCATGAGAATAAGTTTTGTGTCAAAATCATAATACCCTGTCTTAAAGAAAGCAGCAATTCTGTATCTACCAATTCCAGGCGTTATTCCTTCACGTGCTGTCAACCTACCCTTTGGGACAATGATTTCAATGTAATCTCCCAACCTCAGATTATAATTGAAAGCCATCTCTTCACCAATAGCAATTGCGTTGGTGCTTTTAAATTCTTTATCGCCTGCAGTGATAAATTTTGTTACATCTTGTGGAACTTCACCAGGTTTGCCATATCCACGGATGGCTACCGGGAAAATATATGATTTAACACGCACCAGCCCCTGCCCCTGGACAAATGGCAATATGGTTTTGATGTGTGCAACATTTTTAATTTTGTTCGATAGCTCATTGTAATTTGGTATTCCCTCACTATCGGTATCAGCATAGTAACGGCTTATTGTGACATGTGCATCGACATCAAGAATTTTATCGCGTATTTGACTTTGGAAGCCGGTCATTACAGACATCACTACAATTAACACAAACACTCCAATGGCAACAATGAATATGGAGAGAAATGTATTGAACGAAATAAACCCCTGAGATTTTTTAGCTTTGAGATATCGCCAGCCAATAAAAAGCTCAAACAAATGCATAGTAAATCCTTTTGATAAAAGTTTTTACGAATGTATTTGCTAATTTTATTTTGTCAATTAGTTATAGATAAAGTTACGAGTTATTTGTTTATTATTTACTACTTAACTGTTCATATAGTGTTTTTGCTAGTCCAAAATTTGCAGTTTTTGACATCTGGAGGGCATATTCATTATACAACATATCCTCAAATATTTCCTGAGCCATTCCACCATAGAGCAAATCGTTCTCTTTGTGGAGAGTTTTCCGCATCTCTTTCAGCATCTGGTAAACAAATAACGACTCCATTTCAATACATACATCCATTAGCTTTTTATCAACAGGTTTTTCACTTTGTTTTGCAATTGCATCATTGAGCATTGATTTGAATTCTGTAGATTTGCCTTGTAGCTTTTGCTCTATATATTTTTGTCTGTTAATTGAATTAACCGTTTTTTGGTTATCAATAATATTATTTATTGTTGTATCCATACAAACCTCACTGCACAATTAACTCAGCATGAAGGCATCCTGCCTGCTTCATTGCCTTTAAAATAGCAATAATATCCTGAGTGCTCATACCAATATAATTTAACGAATCAACAAGGTCTTTTACTGTTGCTGCATCTTTCAGTAAATACATGCTCCCCTTTTTACGTGTTTCTTCTATTGTAATTGTTATGCCCTGCTTACTTATTACAGCCTGAGAAACACGAATATCACCACCCATAACGATAGTACCATTGCGTTCATTAATAACAACACGCGCACTATATACAGGAACAATTTCAATATTTTCAACTTCAGCAATAAAATCGGTAGCAGAAACATTTTGTGGAATAGTACACTGTATGAAACCCTTATCAATAAGTGGTTGCGAATCTGGATATTTTTTTTCTATGGCAGTTTTAATTTCCCTTGCAACAGAAAAATCAAAATTTAAAAGTGAAAATCGTATTTTTCCATCTTTAACAATCTCAGGTAAGATTTCTTTTTCAACAATACCACCAGAAACTATCCTACCTATTGTTCCCCCTTTACGCTTATCACCGGCAATGGAAACAACACCCTGTGCCACTACATAAGTAATATCATCAGCACCCTTTAATGCTGATTGTAATAGCACACCATTTTCAAGTGATTTTGCATCACCAATGGAAGAAACAGTTACATCTATTCTATCACCAACTCGCACATACGGTGGAAGGGTTGCAGTTACAAGTACCGCAGCAATATTTTTTGAATTAATATTTTCATCATTAAGCCCAAGATTCTTTAATACATTTGAAAGCGAGCTCTGTGTTAATTTAACTTTACTATCGCCTGTACCCTGCAATCCTATAACAAGGCCATACCCATATACTTGATTTTCTTTCAGCCCATCAATTGTTACCAGATCTTTAATTTTTACTGGTACTTCAGCTTCAAGAGATGTTGCACAAAATATAATAACTACTATCACATACCATATTTTTAATGAAAAGTGTTTCATTGCTGTGTTAACTCACCTAAAATTCTTTGAAGATATTGAATTATGATCTGTTGTTTTTCCTGCTCGGTCAATGCTGATGAAGCTGTTTCACCTTCTTTCAATGGCGGTCGAGTTATCTGCACACCCTCTTTGATACCCTGTATCTGCAAAACCAAATTTGCAATATCGCTTGAATTAATTGTGCCACCCTTTATAGCTGCAGGGTTAACGATGCCAGCAACGTTGAAAACAGTTGTTACACCACTAAATGAAAACGTTTTGGTACCTGCAATTCTGAAGTTACCATTGTCAAGGCGTTGCTGCACTGTTGCTGCAATATACAGCGCAATATTACCGCGATGCTGTAGATTTGTGCTGTTATTCTTTGTTGCTTTTTTATTTGCATTTACCTGTGGCAGAAATGGCGTGATGTTGCCATCCGGGCTTGAAGTGACCGTAAACGAATCGTTATTAGCAAGTGTCAGCGTAAAGCGCATTTGCGAAATATCTGTTATTGCTACTGTAAAAATATCGCCTACCTTTATGGTATCCTGTGCAGTGTAAATATTTTTGTCTCTCCAGATTGTATCAGCATACAAAGATGGAACAATCACCAGAGCTATCGCCAACAAATATTTTTTCATAGATAACACTCTATACTATTATTACCAATTTTACCAATGACAGTTTTACCATTAAATAATGAAATTTTTATTTCGTCACCGGTTTTTCCACTTTGTAGTGCTTTACCTGTCATTTCTATCACTATTGATTTTTTAATTAGCCTGACAGTAACCACATCACCTTTAGCTACTATTAATTCATTTAAAATTGGCGATAGCTCCTTTGAAGAGCTATCGGGTATCAAGAAAACCTCAGGCTTTACCAGCTTGACTGCACTTCCGTTAACAATAGCAAGACCGCTTACAACATTTTTTAATGATTGATACACTTCATTTCGAGTAATATATCCGTCTTTGAGTGCATCGTTAGTTATATTTACTTTTTTTACTGCTTCAGCTTCATCACCATCTACTATCGCAATATCATCAACTGTAACTATTTCTTTAGCTAAAATAGTTGATTTTAAATACACCACTACATCTGCATACAACAACGAATGTGCAAAAAATATAATGAGCGTTAATAATAGTATCCTATTCATTATCGCTTTAATCCAATTGCAGTACCTAACATGTTATCAGATGTCTGAATGGCTTTTGAATTGATTTCATATGCACGCTGAGCAACAATCATATTAACCATCTCTTCAACTACCTTTACATTGGACATTTCTAAAAAACCTTGATGCGTACGTGCCATTCCATCAATCCCCGGAGGGCCAGCTATTTCTTCCCCCGATGCAGGTGTTGTTTTATATAAATTGCCACCAATGTTCTGCAACCCTGCAGGGTTAACAAATCGCGCTATCTCAAGCTGGCCAACTTCAATGGGATCATCATCACCAACTATTTTTACAGTAATCCTCCCATCCTGACTTATGGATAATGTTTCCATAATAAAATTTTCTGGCAACACAATTGGTGGTTCAAGTAAATAACCGTTGGAAGTAACAATCTGTCTGTTTGAATCTATTTTGAAAGAACCATCACGAGTATACGCTATTGTTCCATCATAGAGTTGCACTTTAAAAAATCCCTCACCTTCAAGCGCAATATCAAGCTTATTACCAGTTGCCTGCAAACTTCCCTGATCAAACAGCTTCTGGGTTGCTGCAACCTTTACACCATGACCCACTTGAATGCCTGTTGGCACTTCACTTATTTCAGTTGCTGGTGTGCCAGCCATTAGGACGGTTTGGTATATTAAATCTTCAAATTCAGCTCTGATCTTTTTGAAACCTGTTGTGTTAACATTGGACAAATTATTGGATATCGTATCTATATTAAATTGCTGTCCTATCATCCCTGATGCAGCAGTCCATAATGAACGCATCATATAAACACCTCGTTACAATAAAATAGTGTACTTTTATGTACTTTTCGGCATATTTATTTTATTGCTTTATAGAAATGATTGACAAATGAGCTATAAAAGGGTAACAGCGTAGAAGATATAAACAATTATTTGTAACTTTAATACTATATTCAACACACAGTATAAAAATAAAGGAGACACTTATGAAATTAAAAAAAGTGATAGTTTTATTTGTTATTGGACTGCTATTTGCTGCTTGTTCAAGTGTGGATAAGAAAAGTAATTCCTCCAACACATCAACTTCATCACCTAAAAATGGTCCAGGAAAAATCTACTGGGACGACAAATCTTTAAAAGGTGAAGGAAATTTTACTAATGGAGCAAAAACTGGCAAATGGATTTTGTACCATAAGGGTACTGGCGAAAAATTAGCTGAAGGGGAATATGTAGACGACAAACAGCAAGGATTCTGGACATATTATCATAAGAATGGAGCAAAAAGCCTTGAGGGTAATTTTGACCAAGATCAAAAAACAGGAGAATGGATAGCATATTATCCTGAAGGCCCTATCATGTGGAAAGCTACCTTTGTTATAAAGCAAAAAACTGAAAGTGGCTTTACCATGAGAGTTGGTAGCATTGAAGGTACAAAGACATGGTTTTATCAGTCAGGAAGAATCTGGAAGGAAGAGCAGTTTACTAATGGTGAACAGACAGGAAGAAGCCAGGAATACTATGAAAACGGCAATCCAAAAATTATTGCATGGTATAAGGCAGGACAGCTTGATGGACAATGTAATAAATGGTATGAAAATGGCAAAAAATTAGAAGAAGGCACATATAAGGAAAACAAGAAAAACGGTAATTTTAAATTTTATTTTGATAATGGACAGGTTTCTGCTACTGGAAGTTTTATAATGGATAAACCTGAAGGTGACTGGAAATTCTATTCAAAAGAAGGTCTATTGCAAAAAGAAGGCAAATATAAGGATGGCAAAGAAATTGGTTTATGGAATTTCTACATGTATCCAACCAAAGTACAAAGAATAAAAATAATGGAATTGCCTCTACAGGGTGGGATGATAGATAATACCAATGAAAGTGCAAAATTATATAATGAGAAAGGTCAACTTATTGGTTTTGGCCAGTTAACTGGAATTCCAAAAGGCATATATACAATAATGAAAGATGGAAAACCAGCTGGTGAAATGTCATCATCATCTGTACCAGCTGATGATGTTAAAGAAAAAGTTACATATATTTGGACAGGAAAATGGGAAACTCCAAAGAAAAACGGTAAGTGGACTGAATATTATCCTGGCACAAAGAATATAAAATTGGAAGCAACATATTTAATGGATAAATTAAATGGTTCGTATAAAGAATTTTATCCAAATGGTAAAATAAAATCCGAAGGTGAATATTTAAATGACAAGATGAATGGTGAATGGAAAGTATATAAACCAGATGGATCACTGGATGATGCACAGTCGGGCAAGTACATGCTTGGTAAAAAAATGAGTTTTTAATATGTTCAGCAAATATATAAAAAGTTGACTATCATTGTACTGTGATTTATAATATGTTTTCACTTATTTGAATAAGTGCATTTTTGTTGTACATGGGGTTGTCTTATTTTGTGACAGCCCCTATTACTTTTTATCCAATATATTTCGTAATTTCTTAGCTAAATCTAACATTGAAAAAGGCTTTTGTAAAAAATTTGTTTCTTTGTTTATTATATGCTCATAAAGCATTATATCTGTATAACCTGACATAAACAAGCACTGTATATCAGGCTTGATTTGTTTAATTTTTTCATAAAGTTCAACACCATTCATCTGTGGCATTACCAAATCAGTAAGTAGCATGTCAATTTCATTGCTTTTTGTTTTCATTATATCAATAGCCTCAGAAGGTGAACTGGTTATAATTACTTTATACTGTAGCCTCTCCAGCATTATCTGAATCATTTTCAACAGTGATTGTTCATCCTCTACAACCAGCAATGTTTCTCCATTACCAAGAGGTTTTTCATCAATTTTGATTTCATCCTTAATAGTATCTGGAGTTACGTATCGCGGTAAATAAATCTTAAAAGTGCTTCCAATTCCTTTTTCGCTGTATACGGTAATAAATCCATTATTTTGTTTGACTATACCATACACCGTTGACAATCCTAATCCAGTACCTTTACCAATTTCTTTAGTTGTAAAAAATGGGTCAAAGATTTTATTAATAATCTCTTTATCAATACCGCACCCATTGTCACTTACCGAAAGTACCACATATTCACCAGGCAGGCAATCTGTAATATCCCTGCAGTAGTCTTCATCAAGAAGCATGTTCTGTGTATGTATAGTAATAATGCCATTATCACTAATCGCATCACGAGCATTTATACATAAATTTGCTACTATCTGGTTAACCTGAGTTGGGTCAATGAGTACATTCCAAAGTTGAGGATGTGGATTAAATCGTAATTCAATATTCTCGCCAATTAATCGTTGTAACATCTTCAACATATTTCCTACAACGTCGTTGATATTTATCACATGGGGCTCAGTGATTTGCTTTCGTGCAAAAGTTAAAAGTTGTCGGGTGACATCAGCTGAACGCTTTGCTGCGCTTATAATTTCATTTAAATATATTTCCAGATCCTTTTTATTATCTATTTGCATTAATGCTAACTGTGCATTTCCCATTATTACTTCAAGCATGTTGTTGTAATCATGAGCAACACCCCCTGCCAACCTGCCAATTGATTCAAGTTTTTGAGCCTGTATGAGCTGTTCTTTTAATCTATCTCTTTCTTCTTCAGCTTTTTTCCTTTCGGTTATGTCAATATATAAGGTAGCAATATATGCTGGGTTCTTGTCACTATCATATAATACAAACCTATTGGCCATCCACCACTTAATGCCTGATTTATGATGTAGAGCAACTTCAACTGGTTCAACTTTTCCTTCTTTAATAGCCTCTCTATCTCCCCTAAGCAGTTTTTCAGCATCCTCTTTAGGAAAAACATCGTAGGGAGTTTTGCCAAGCCAATCTTCTTTTTTTAATTCCATAACCCTTTCCCACTCATCATTTAAATAAATATATCTTCCCTGCAAATCGCGTATGACAACAACAAGTGGGAGATTTTTCATAAACAATGAAAATTTTTCTTCTGATTCTTCTATCTTTTTTGCAGCTATCTTAATATCAGAAATATCTTTAAAAACAGTTGCAAACTGTCCCTTTTGTGGTGAAAACACTGAGATAATAAAATATTTATTCATTGGCTCATAATATGTTTCAAAAACAGTTGATTTACCAGTTAAAGCTACTTCTTTGTATATTTCAAAAAAAGGTGGTTTTTCTGTGTTATATACTTCTGTTGCTAATTTATACAACACATCTTCCTTTTTTAATGATAGAATTTGTTCATATTGCGGGTTGACATCTATAATTCTATAATTTACGGGATTATTGTTTTCATACACAAGCTCATGCAGGCAAATTCCATCATTGGAATGAATAAATATATTTTTGAATTTTTCTTCGCTTATTCGCAGTATTTCTTCTATTTTTCTGCGTTCAGTTATATCATGGGCTATGGCATAAGCTATTCCAAGTGATGTAACAGGATGTGAATTCCACTCTAACCATCGATATGTTCCATCTTTGCAACGATACCTGTTTTCAAATGTTATTAGATCATTTCCTTTGAGTAAATCATTTTGAATTACATGCAATGTTTTTTCAATATCATCAGGGTGTATAAATTCTAAGAATGGCCTTGACAGTAGCTCTTCCTGTGTATATCCCAGTGTTTTTTCAAATGCGGGATTAACCATTAAAAATGTTGCCGTGTGTAAATCTGTAATGCATGCTAAATCCTTAGTTAAAAGAAATAGATTTTTATAAGACTCCTCCTTTTCTTTATGGAGTTGAATTTCGTATACTATCTGGGATAATATGGTTACCCTGCTAATGTCTATCGGAGAATATTCCTTACTGATAGTGCCAACTCCTAAAATTGCAACTAATGAATTATTAATGAAGACAGGGATAAAAAGTTCACTTAATGGTTTTGAAATATTTGTAACTTTACAGCTAAAGTATTGTGATTCTTTATTATTTATAACCGGTTTTTTAGTTTCCTTACATTCATTCCACAATTTTTCATAATCTATACTGCAATCAATGGTATTATCAATGCAAAATGAGTGGAATGAATCTGGTGATACAATATTTGTTAATTCACCGGTTTTATTATAATAGTATTTATAACAAACAAAACAACTTACCTGGCTATCAGTAATATCTGCAATCAATTTTAACGCATATTGGATAAATTCCTCTTTAGAATGCTGCATTGA
Source organism: Spirochaetota bacterium (assembly GCA_026414805.1). Lineage (NCBI taxonomy): Bacteria > Pseudomonadati > Spirochaetota > Spirochaetota bacterium. The sequence continues at coordinate 30,580 of JAOAIH010000011.1, forward strand.
GTAGTTGATGAATCGTATTCTGATTTCGGATAATAGCTGAAAAAAACTTTCTTTTGTTCTATCCTGAATAATAATGACTGTACCCAGAATATTTCCTTCATTATTTTTTATTATTGTACCTTTAAAATCTATAGGAATCACTGTATTATTTCGTGAAAGAAGAACAGTTGTATAGTAATCTCCTTGAAATGAACCTTTGAGTATAGATTGATAGATATCATCATTAGATATTAATAAATTTTTATTAATAATATTAAGAACATCACCAACGTATTTTCCTTTAACATCTTCGTACTGCCAGCCAGTCAATAATTCAGCAATATAGTTGAATATCTCAATGTTTCCATTGCTGTCGGTGACAACAATTGCATCCCCTATTGATTCCAGAATTAGTTTGTATTGCAAAAATTGTCTTAGTTGTTCACTTTTAGCATCGGAAAGTTTTTGGAAATAAAGTTTTTCATTATTTTTTGTATATATAATAATATATGCAATAACTAATCCAATGGATAACACAGCAACAATTAAAGTTAAGAAAAATACATTGAACCATTGGCTCAATATAACTGAGTAGTTTTGTTTAGTTATAACCACCCATTCAATATCCGGAATAAATAATGAATAAGCTAAAACTTTATTGGAATCATTATCATATCCAAAAAGCAAACCACATTTCCCATTAAAAGATTGATAAATGACGTTATCTTTCTTTAATGAATCAATCTTGAATATTATAAACTGTGGATTATGATTCTTTATGTTAAAAGAATAAACTTGTCGTGTCCGTTTTTGAATTAAAACAGTTTCAGCTGATTGGGTTACTCCTGCTGCCCACTGAGATAATAGTGGCAAAAGATAATCTTGTGCCCTTGAAATACAAATAAGAAAATAAGAAGGCAATACATTTTCATTTACAAATAATGGCGCAATAAGGCTTATATGTAAATTGGATTCAGGGTAGTCATAATGGAGGTCTGTAACCGTAATTTTTTTTTGTGTTTTACAAGTGTTTAAAAACAATATACTTTCAGCGCTGAGTTTTTCTACAGTGTGATGTAATGTAAAAATGATAGAATGATTGGCACTTACTATTAAAATATCATATATGTCATTATTTTTAGCATAGAAATTTAATAACTGCCAAAGCTGTCCATATTTTTCTTTATCAGGATTGGAAAGATAGTTTTTTGAAAGAACAGTAAACATATTTGAATTAATAAGAAGAGTAATGTCATCAATCTGGTCTTTAATCCAATTTTGTATACCGTCCTTTTTTATTTTTGCATTACTTGATAACCTATATACAGAATGTGTCCGTACTGTTTCAAACTGTATATACAGCAAAGCTATGCTGAATGCTAAAATACAAAACAAAATAATACCAAGAATTATTATGATTTTTCGGGGTATTATTGATATATTGAATAAGCGAGATAACTGTTGTAATTTAGATTCTATCATGTAATAAACTCAATACATGGATAGCTCACATAAAATTTATGAAATTATATATAGAGTAAAAAAACGATATCAGCAAAAACTACCCATTTATTTTATAAAAATATTTTGCCAAAGTCAAACAAATTTATTGTAGTGTTATTATGAAATTTAAATTTCATTTAGACTAAATTGTATTAGTTAACATGAAAAAAATATAAGTATGGAAATATGTAATTGATTGAAGACTAAATGCGTATAGTTGCTTTTTTACAACCATACATAGGGATTGAATATTCTATAAAAAATATTCTACCGCATTTTTAAAAATTTTTAAACCTTCACCGTATACTGGCATATCCGTTTTATTTCTTTTATATTCTTCACGTAGATATGTCCAGTCATCTCGTTGCATAAAATAGATATGACGCTCAGGATGTGGCATCATTCCCATTATCCTTCCAGTAGTATCGCAGATGGCAGCGATATCTAACATAGAGCCATTTGGGTTATATGGGAATTGTCCGTGTGCTAAAGTGCCATCTGGTTTACTATACTGCATTATTATTTGATTGTTTTTAGTTAATGCATCTATAATATTTTGTGGTGCAACAAAATTACCTTCACCATGTGCAACTGGAATATGCAACATATCAATTCCCTTTGTAAAGACACAGTTGGAATTGGGATTAATTTTTAAATCAATCCATCGGCATTGAAATCTGAATGTTGCGTTGTGCTCAAGAGAAACCTCTACCTTACCAAATGGCAAAGTTAAACCCGGAACTATCCCAAGGTTAACCATAACCTGAAATCCATTACATATACCAATCATCAAAGTATCACGCTGTAAAAAAGCATACATCTCATCGGATAAATTATTTTTTATTTTATTAGCAAGAGCTTTCCCGCTACCGGTATCATCCCCATAAGAAAATCCTCCAGGGAATGCAAAAATCTGATAGTTGTTGAGGATAGATGTATTTTCAATGATATCATTTATGTGTACAATAGTTGCTTCAGCACCTGCTAATGCAAATGCAAAACGGGTTTCTTCATCACAATTAATTCCATATCCTGTCAGTATGAGTGCACGTGGTGTAGCCATTTATACCTCTAAAATTCACTGAATGTCGATTTATATGCTGTGTGAAGTTCGTTAACCGAAATTGAAATTATAGTTTTGTTGTTCAGACCAATTACATTAATATATGGCTCATTTTCAACATATCCAATGTGTGCAAAGGGTATGTCTTTGCAAAGTGCTTCAAATTCTTGTTTATTCTCAGGAGCTATCGAAACTAAAATACGCCCCTGTGATTCTGAATACAGCAATGTATCATTTCGATCAATATTGTGGTGAGGTATTTTACTTAAATCGATATGAGCACCCAATAAACCACCCATTGACGATTTTGCCAAAGCTATCGCTATACCACCTCGTTCAACGCTGGCACTTGATGCAATAAGTCCATTACGTAATGCTTTTTCAACAGTTATGTAAATTGCACTATTGCGCTGCGGATCAACTTTAGGCACAGTACTACCGATATATTTTTTCCCTGATAATTTTTCCCCCATATAAGCAAGATATTCACTTCCACCTAGTTCATCGTTAGTAATACCAAGTATATAAATTAAGTCGCCGGGCTTTTTAAAATCTAATGTTTGGCAATATGAAATATCGGAGACAACTCCAATTGAAGAAATCAACAGTGTAGGAGGAACAGAAATAAATACTTCATTGAAATTTTCATCGTATCCTTTGAAATCATTAAACATGCTATCTTTTCCGCTAATGAATGGTGTTTTATACGCTACAGCAAAGTCATAGCATGCGCGTGCTGCTTCTTTTAACTGACCTAATCTGTATGGATTAGTAGAATCACACCAGCAGAAGTTGTCGAGCAATGCTAATCTATCAAAATCACAACCAGCAGCAACAGCATTGCGAACTGCCGTATCAATTGAACATGCTGCCATCCAATATGTATCAATATCACTGTATGAAGGATATAATCCGTGGGATAGCACTACTCCGCGCTTTGATGTGAGCACTGGACGAATAACTGTAGCATTGCCATTAACTTTTCCTTTCCCCTGCAATGGCTTGATCACACTGTTTCCCTGTACTTCGTGATCATATTGTGTTGATATAAATTCAAAACTAGCTGTATTGAGACGTTGAACCATCGCTATAAAATCATTAGTTGCATTCAGTGGATCATCAAATGCTGGATATGGATGTGATTGTGGTGCATAGGTACTTGTAAGCTTTTTCTGAGGAAGACCTTCATGTAAAAAGTGAAGATCAATATTAAAGACTATCTCATTGTTATAGTATACTATGCCTCTGCCTGAATCAGTAAACTTACCTATAACCCATGCATCCACTCCCCTTCGTTTCATTAAGTTTAAAAATTCCTGCAGCGTTTCATCCGGTACTGCAAGCGTCATGCGTTCTTGAGATTCTGAAACCCATATCTGCCAGGGAGCAAGGCCAGGATACTTTAATGGCACTTTGTCAAGATACACAATAAAGCCACCAGCTTCACGTGCCATTTCAGAAACTGAGCATGAAAGACCACCTGCACCGTTATCGGTTATTGAATGATATAGCCCTTTATCGCGGGCTTCCTTTACAATGGCATCAGATAACTTTTTCTGAGTAATAGGATCGCCTATTTGAACTGCAGTGGCTGGACTCCCTGATGTCAAAGCTTCGGAAGAAAATGTTGCGCCATGAATTCCATCGCGTCCCACTCTGCCGCCAACCATTACAATATTGTCGCCAGGCATGGCCTTTTTCTGGACTGATGATTTGCCTTTTATTTTTTTTGGTATAAGACCAACTGTGCCCACAAATACAAGAGGTTTCCCTTTATAACGATCATCAAAATATACAAATCCCTGGGGTGTTGGAATACCAGAACAATTGCCACCAACATTGACGCCATGGATTACCCCTTCCATGATTCTTCTGGGTGAAAGCATTTTGGAATTTTTATCTTTTGATTTGTATAATGGCTTTGTGTCAAAAGGATTAGCAAAGCAGAAACCATAGCGATTGGCAACAGGTTTTGCGCCCAATCCAAACCCAATAGCATCCCTGTTTACACCTACAATCCCGGTGATAGCACCACCAAATGGGTCCAGTGCACTTGGACTGTTGTGAGTTTCAACCTTATCAGCAATAACATACTCATCATCAAACTCTATCCCTCCTGCATTATCACTAAATACAGAAACACAGATGTCGTTTTTTCCCTTCTCTCGCCTTATTCGTAACGTTGCTTCCTTAATATAATGCTTGAATATACCGTCATTGATATCATCCAGTTGAGCTGCAAATATAGTGTGTTTGCAGTGCTCGCTCCATGTTTGAGCTATGGACTCAAGCTCTACATCAGTAGGATTTCGCTTCTCTATCTCTTGATAATATTTTTTTATTGCTTCTAAAGAAAGCATATCAAGAGCTAATGGTCCTCGCCGTGTCCCATCAGGATTTTTTATGCCTTCTTTCCCCAATGCTAAAAGCTCTTCTTGAGATACGTTTAATGACACTATTTCGGCTTTTGGATCCTCATGTAGGGTTACAACAGGGATAGCATTTCCAAACCCGTTATTTGAAATATAATCATCATATGTTAAAATATTTGCTCTTTGTATCAATGGATTATACAATTCCAACGAAATCTCGTGTATATCATTATAGCTTATATCACCCCATAGAAAATAAGTTGAAGTAGTGAAAACAGATTTTTCAGGATCACATTCGGTTTTAAAAATGTCCTGTATCATTTCTCGGGTTGTGTGGGCTACGTTATCTGTTACTCCCGGAAGATAGCCAATCTCTATGGCATACGTAAAATGATTGGGTATATATGGTTGATTTATACAGTAATTTTGTGTTACAGGCTGTATAAGGGCTTTTGCAACATTTTCAATTTGAGTTACGGTAAGAGGTATGTTAATGAGATAGTTATCGGTACGAACACATTGTTCAACATGAAACCCTAAATGGGATAATTTCTTTTTTAGAACAATACCCCTTGAATCAGGGATAGTATAATATATTTCAATGCGATAATGAGCCAATTCCATTATTATTAAACCCCTTGATTGTCTTTGTGAATGAGAAAAATTTCTATAATAAAAATCAAGCCATAAAATTAAAAGCACACCAAAATGGTGCGCTTTTTATTAAGATTCTATCTTTAGCTGCTCGGTATGTATCAGTTTTGTTCAGTGCTAAAGATACGAAAACAAACTGTTGCATGTAATAATTATATCAAAACTAGTATGATTATCAAAAAAATATATTATTTTATTTTCGTTCTATAGATTGATTTTATTTTTCTAAATTAGTATATTATTGTAGAAATATATATCATTTAGGGAGGTGTGCCATGAAAGCAGGTTTATTAATCACCGGTAATGGTGCCTTAATCTATTTAACCTCGTACGATAGCTTTATGAATGAAAAACTTAAAGAAAAATTAGCATCTAAGGGAATTACAAAATTCATTGCGTATGAAATACCTGTAGAAGAAGCTAAAAAAAGATATGGTGGACATTTTGATATTGTAATTAGAGATTTACATGAAACTGATGATTTGCGTATACTTGACTACGATGGTTCAAGAGCATTTAAAATGTTTTCGTTCAAAGAATTAGGAAAGCCAGTATATCATGAATAAAAAAGCAGGGGGGTTTAACCCCCCTGCTTTTTTTCTTACTTCATCATACCTAATAGTTTTGCAATCTGTGGGTAGAAGTGAACCACTACACCAGCAAATACTACAGATACCATACTCATAAGCTTCAAGAGAATGTTAAGAGATGGACCTGAAGTATCTTTGAATGGGTCACCAACTGTGTCGCCTATAACACCGGCTTTGTGAGCATCAGAACCTTTTCCGCCATAGTTACCTTTTTCAATAAATTTCTTTGCATTGTCCCATGCACCACCTGCATTGTTAAGCATACATGCAAGTGCAAATCCTGCTGCCAAAGCACCAGCAAGAACACCAGTTGTTCCTGCAACACCCAATAGTAATCCTGCTGCGATAGGAACAATCAAAGCTAACATTGAAGGAAGGATCATCTTTTTCTGTGCACCAGCAGTTGAAATCATAACGCAACGTGCGTAATCAGGCTTCTGAGTTCCTTTCAATATGCCTGGGAATTCCTTGAACTGACGACGTACTTCTTCAACCATTGCACCAGCTGCTCTACCAACAGCCTTTATAGTCAATGCTGATATAACGAATGCCATCATAGCTCCAAGGAATAAACCGCAGAGTACCATAGGATTAAGCAGAGTGATATCATATGCTCGTACAAAATCGCCGATTGTAGCATTTTTGATAAGTACGTTATTTAAATCAGGAGTTATATTTGCAGGCAATATATTATAAAATTTAACAGAACCAACCTGGAAGAAACCTTCTGCACTTCGTGCTGCATACTTGCTAACCCAGATTTTTACTTCCTCAATATACGCAGCAATAAGAGCCATAGCAGTAAGTGCAGCAGAACCTATAGCAAAGCCTTTCCCTATTGCAGCTGTTGTATTGCCTAACATATCGAGTGCATCGGTTTTTGTTCTTACTTCTTTACCTAAACCACTCATTTCTGCATTACCACCAGCATTGTCAGCTATTGGTCCATATGCATCAGTTGCAAGTGTAATACCAAGGGTAGAAAGCATTCCAACAGCGGCAAAAGCAATACCATATAATCCTTTTGATACTGCTTCAGGTTCTGTTCCAAAACCGCCTGCAAGGCCAAATGCAGCAAGGATGCCTAGTACTATGGTAAGGACTGGTATACCTGAAGATAACATACCAGTTGAAATACCATCAAGAATACCTGTTGCAGGTCCCATTGTATGCTGTTTTGCAATACCCTGAGTTGGCGAATAATCATCAGCAGTATAGTATTCAGTAGATTTACCAATAATTAAGCCTGCAATTAAACCAGCTATAGAAGAACCAAAAACACCCCACGAAATAATATTAACATGAGCTAACACCGCTAATGCGATAATTAAAAGGAATGAACTTCCCCATACGCCACGGTTAAGTGCTTTCAGCAAAGTTTTCATTGAGGCATCTTCTTCAGTTCTAACAAAGAAGATACCAATAACTGAGAAAATAATACCAAGACCAGCAACAATCATAGGTGCAATTACTGCATTGATGTTTTCTATACCAACAAGTGGCAAAGCAGCACCTAATGCAGCAGTTGAAAGGATTGAACCGCAGTATGATTCATAGAGGTCGGCACCCATACCGGCAACGTCACCAACATTGTCGCCAACGTTGTCAGCAATTGTAGCAGGGTTGCGGGGGTCGTCTTCAGGAATCCCAGCTTCAACTTTACCAACTAGGTCAGCACCAACGTCTGCAGCTTTGGTGTAGATACCACCACCAACACGAGCAAAAAGGGCCTGAGTAGAAGCACCCAAACCAAAGGTAATCATTGTTGTAGTAATTTCTACAAGTTTGCCATGTTTAAATGCTTCATTAGTAAGCAGTGAAGCATCAAATGTTTGTCCAGCAGCAATAATGCCTATTTTTTCAGCTAATGCCTGGCTGAATCCCATGATATTATTATCATACACCCAATTCAGAACAATATACCATAAAGAAATGTCAAGCAAACCAAACCCTACAACTACCAGACCCATAACTGCACCCGAACGGAAAGCTACCTGCAATCCTCTGTTTAAAGATTCCTTAGCACCCTGAGCTGTTCGTGAAGATGCATGGGTAGCAGTATTCATTCCCAAAAATCCACACAATCCTGAGAAAAAACCACCTGTTAAGAAAGCAAATGGTACAAACGGATTCTGGATCCCATAATACGCTAGAATTGACAATAAAATTACCAGGATCACAAAGACTAAAGAGACCACCTTGTATTGTTGCTTGAGATAAGCAAAAGCCCCTTCACGCACTGCCTGTGCAATTTCGATCATTTTTTCATTTCCTCTATCTGCTTTCATCATCATTTTATAGAAGATGTAAGCAAATAAAAGAGCAACGATCGACCCAATTGGGGCTATCCAAAAAAGCATACTATCCATAGGGCCACTCCTTTTTTATTAATATTTTAAATAATTGTAAAACATTTAAAAATAGTAAAGTGCTCTTTTGATGTCTAAAAAAATGAAATACCATTTATTGTCAAGTGTATTTTACAATTAAAAAATTTAATGGCTGGGAAACTTCAAGTTTGAAGTGCAACATTTAGATGATAGTGTAGCAGTTCATAGGGAGATTCATAATTCCATGATTCTTGTAATTTTACCTTTTTTATATCGTTTATAGCATGGATACACATATCAGGTTATAGCTCTCATAACACGTTTGCACCTAAGCAGCTAACTATGGGTGCAGTTACAAGTAAAAATTTTTCTTTCTGCATACCACATTTTTTTAATGACTTTATACTCATTATCATTTATATTTATGTGAATACAGCTTTGAAAGTGCACTCCACAGGTGCCATTATAAATTACAATTAACTAACTTTATTGGATATGCTTCTTTAGAGGCTAATTTTTTTAAATAATATGGACAGTATAACTTAATTTTTGTATATTGAGATAATTAATTTATTTACAAAGGCTATATATGGAATGTGACGAGAAAAAAAGAAAACTCTCAATAGAAGAAATAATAAAACTCTCAAATGAGCTCAATACTATTCAGGATTTAGATATACTGCTTGAAAAATTACTTTATGAAGCCCGAAAATCAGTAAATGCTGATGCAGGTTCCATATATATAAAAGATAAGGATGAGCTTGTTTTTAGTCATGTGCAAAATGACACTCTTATACAACGATTGCCTCCAGGACAAAAATTAATATATTCAACTTTCCGTGTTAAAATTAATACCCGTTCCATTTCAGGTTTTGTTGCTTCAACGGGCACTATAGTAAACATTCCCGATGTGTATAATATTTCCCCCCACGTACCGTACAAATTCAATTCTACTTACGACGAAATCTCTAAGTATAAAACAACATCAATGCTTACAGTCCCCTTGCAAACAGTAAATGGCACCATCATTGGTGTATTGCAGTTAATAAATGCAAAAGACGATAAAGGAAATGTAATATCATTTACTAAAGATGATGAACCAATAGTAATGTTGTTTGCAAATAATGCCAGCCTTGTATTGCAGCGTGCTCAGATGACCAGAGCACTGCTTTTAAGAATGATAAGCATGGCCGAATTGCGTGACCCCAAAGAGACAGGTGCCCACGTTAACCGTGTAGCTACTTATGCTATTGAGCTATATGAGCGTTGGGCAAAAAACCATTCTATTGATCAAAAAGAGATAGAAACTAATAGGGATATTTTGCGTATGGCTGCCATGCTTCATGATGTTGGTAAAGTAGCTATATCTGATCTCATTTTGAAAAAACCTGGTCGATTTACTAAGGAAGAATATGATATTATTAAAGGACATACATTTCTAGGAGCCAGGTTATTTAAGGATACTCAATCACAGTTTGATGAGATAGCAAGTATAGTAGCACTTACACATCACGAAAACTGGGATGGCACTGGATACCCCGGCTATGTTGATGTTGATACAGGGAAGCCTCTTGAAAAAGGTATTGATGGTAAACCATTGCCACGTAAAGGTGAAGAAATACCCATATTTGGACGAATAGTTTCACTGGCTGATGTATATGATGCGCTTTCATCACGAAGAGTATATAAGGATGCATGGGATGAAAATGACGTGCTCAATGAAATTAAAAATGCTTCAGGAAAGAAATTTGATCCCGAGCTAGTTGATATATTTTTTGAATGTCACGACTTTCTAAAATCTATCAGGTTGCGGTATCCTGATAGTGAATAAATAAAAAATTTACGTACATATACATTATTATACCATCTTCTTTTCTATTAATAATTCTGCGATTTGAATAGCATTGAGTGCTGCACCCTTGCGTATATTATCAGATACTATCCACAGGTTGATTCCATTTGGTATTGATTCATCCTCTCTGATTCTGCCTACAAAGACATCATCTTTGCCTGCTGCATGAATTGCCAGAGGATATTCATTCTTTGATGGGTCATCAACAACTGTTACACCTTTTGCATTTCGTAGCAGTTCTCGCACTTCCTGTGGAGTTATCTTCTTTTCAGTTTCAATATTCACTGATTCTGAATGTCCATAGAATACTGGGACCCTTACTGTTGTTGCAGTTACTTGAATAGAGCTATCGCCCATAATTTTTTTGGTTTCGTTAACCATTTTCATTTCTTCTTTTGTGTATCCATTTTCAAGGAATACATCTATATGAGGCAATACATTAAAAGCTATTTGATGTGGATACACTTTTCGTTGCGAAATGGGATTTCCATTGATTATATCTTTTACCTGAATCTGTAGCTCCTCAATTGCTTTGAGGCCAGTCCCTGAAACAGCTTGGTATGTGCTAACTACAATTCGCTTTATCTTTGCCACATCATGTATAGGTTTGAGGGCAACCACCATTTGTATTGTAGAACAATTGGGATTGGCTATAATACCATTGTGCCAGTCAACATCATTGGGATTAACCTCGGGAACAACTAATGGAACATCCTTTTCCATACGCCATGCTGAGCTGTTGTCAATTACAATACATCCTGAATCAGCGGCTTTACGTGCTACTTCACGACTAATAGAAGCACCAGCTGAAAACAAAGCAATATCAAATCCTTTAAATGAATTATCAGTCACAGGTTCCACAGTAACCTTTCTGTCCCCAAACTCTAAAGTTTGCCCTACTGTAGTTTTACCCAAAAAACGGATATTATTGATAGGAAAATTGCGCTGTAATAAAATTTTTCTGAACTCTATACCAACAGCTCCAGTTGCACCTAATATCACTATGTTGTATTTCTTCATGTTTATTCCCCTGAAATTTTTATTTAGTATTTTTCTTATATAGCACTTTTTTTTGTCAATTATAACTTTTTTATTAAGAAATTTTTTACGTTATAACACATAATAATTTTTCTCAATTGACAATCAGTGTAGCATTGGGCATAACGTTACAAGTATTATAAATTTTTTTGTTCGATAGTTATTGATAAATGTTTTATTTATTTTGACAAGTTGTATAAAATTTCTATCACAGTACATTGTATACTAACTATAACCGTATGTGATATTATAATAAAATTATAAATGAATGACAAGATTTTGGAATAAATTTTTGACATTGATAATATGGAAGGAAGGATATTAGTAAAAAAATTAAAATCTTTTTTGGTAGATTAAATTCTTGAGAATAATATTGACAAAATTTTATTTTTAGTAGGAGACATCATTATGAAAAAAGCATTAATAGTTGGAGCTACAGGATTTGGTGGACTTGGATTAATTGAGATACTATTACGCCATAAGGGATTTAAGATTGCACAGCTAGTAGCTCGTAAAGATGTTGGAAAAAAAATATCTGATGTATTTCCTCACTTAGAAGGATTCTGCGATATGATCGTTGAATCACCTGAAGAAATACACTATGATGATATGGACATTGCCTTTTTTTCAACCCCTGATAAAGCAGGTATGCAGCTAATTCATGAATTTTATAAACGTAATATCCCTGTTATTGATTTCAGTGGCGATTTCAGGTTCACCACTGTTGATGATTATACTGTGTATGCAAAAAATAAAGGAATGAGTACCGAACACTTGGCTACTGATGTTCTTGCTCATACCGTGTATGGTCTTCCTGAAAAATATGCAGACAAAATTAAAAAAGCCAGAATTGTTGGCAACCCTGGCTGCTTTGCAATAGCAATGATTTTGGGATTACTCCCTGCAGTAGAGGAAGGTATAATTGAATCAGATACAATCATATGTGATGGTAAAACAGGTGTATCAGGTGCAGGGAAAAATCCAGGTGAAGCAAATTTTTATCCTCAGCGCTACGAAGACGTTAATACATACCGTGAAGGCCATCACCAACATATTGTAGAAGTGGAAAATATTTTGAATGCACACAGTAAAAGTCACAAAAAAATATTATTTATACCACAGATTGTACCTTTAAATAGAGGAATTCTGATTACTATCTATGCTGATGTAAAAGCTTCAATAGATGCCACAAAAGTCTTTGATTTATACAAAAGTTATTACGCCAATAAACCGTTCATTCATATAACCCAACGTTCTTGCCATACCACCGATGTACGCGGTACAAATCGCTGTCAGATACGCCCTTCAATTGACCAACGTACCGGCAAGCTTTTCATAACCTCAGTGATAGACAATCTTATAAAAGGACAATCAGGGAATGCAGTGCAAAATGCCAATTTAATGATGGGTTTTGATGAAACCGAAGGATTAATGGTTCCTGCTTTTTACCCTTAAGCAAAGCATTATTCATTTGACGGAACCATAGGTACAAAACGCACATAGGTTATTACTTTTTGTGAATATTTATTGCCGTTGCGGACAATTTTTACAAGTTCTTGGTGATAATCGCCTACCGGTGCTACCAGTATACCACCATCCTCTTTGAGCTGGTTGAGCAATGCATCAGGCACTGTTGGTGGTGCTGCAGTTAACATAATAACATCAAACGGAGCATGTTCAGGCCAGCCTTTATAGCCATCACCAATTTTAACAGTAACATTTTTATATCCTAACGATTTTAGTCGCATGGCTGCCTGTTTACCAAGTGGTTCAACTATCTCAATGGTATACACTTCTTTTGCAAGCAATGACAAAATTGCAGCCTGGTATCCCGAACCGGTACCAATTTCAAGAACTTTCTCACTGCCATCAAGTTCACATAATTCGGTCATCAATGCTACAATATATGGCTGCGAAATTGTCTGTCCATAGCCAATAGGTAGTGGATGGTCTTCATACGCTTGAGGGATACTGAGTTCTGGTACAAACTTATGCCTTTCTACTTGAAGCATAGCCTTTAACACACGAGGGTCTTTCACTCCACGGGCTTCTATCTGTTTTTTTACCATCAATTCACGAAGCTGTTGCAAAGATTCCCCCTTTACATCATTGAACGTAGCATTAAATAATGAAACAAGAGCTATCGCTAGTGCAATCATTATAAATATAACTGTTGTAATTTGCCAATTCATTTTTCAAATTATATTGAGTTACTGCTTTTAATTCTAAATATAAAATTTTTTATTTATCTTGACAAGTTTTTTACAATAAATATTCATTTCATTTTCAAACTTGAATTGAATATTTTGATTTACATTTTAATATATTTGACAATATACTTGAGCAACAGCTACTGGTAGTAGGTACAATATCATGTCAAAATCAATAGAAGGTATTATTGCTTCACCAGGGATTGTAATAGGCAAAGCCTATATTTACAGAGGTGATAATATTATTGTTCCCAAATACACTATACCCGAGGATCAGGTTGAAAAAGAGATAAGAAGGTATGATGAATCTCTTGCAAAAACTAAGGAAGAAATTAAAGCGATCCAGTCCCAGATAGCAAGCAGTCTATCCAATGATATGGCCGATATCTTCAAAAGCCATTTGATGGTACTTGAAGACCCCTATCTTGACCAAAAAGTTCGAGAAACTATCAGCAAAGAAAAGCGTAATGCTGAATGGGTACTAAATGATATATCTTTACAGTTAATTCAGAGTTTAAAATCTATTGAAGATGAATATCTCCGCGAACGAATTATAGACATATCAGATATAAATAAACGACTTATTAATAATTTACAGAAAACTCATGATGAATCACTGGCAGATTTAAAAGAGGAAGTAATTGTAGTAGCAACTGACCTTACTCCATCTGATACTGCAATGATGAATAAAAAATATGTTCTGGGATTTATTACTGACCGCGGTGGGAGGACATCGCATACGGCAATTATGGCCAGAGCCCTTGAAATACCTGCAATAGTTGGTTCACAGGTTGCAACATCCCTAATAAAACATGGCGATATTATTATTCTGGATGCAATTCATGGTAAAATAATTGTCAATCCATCAAAAGATGAAATAAGTGAATATGAAAAATACCGCGAAGACTTAAAACAACTTGAAAATGAACTAGCTTCTATAATAGAGCTTCCCTCTCATACTTTAGATAACGAAACTATATATATTTATGGCAATATTGAAATTCCTGATGAAATGAACATAATACGCGACCATGGTGCACAAGGTATTGGACTTTTCAGATCCGAGTTTCTTTTTCTTGACAAATCACTACCGGATGAAGAAAAGCAATTTGAAGAATATAAAAAAGTAGTAGAGTTTTTTAATCCACATCCAGTTACCATACGCACTCTTGATATTGGTGGTGATAAAATTTATGCATTTACTAAACAATATAAAGAGCGCAATCCTTTCTTAGGATGCAGAGCAATACGTTTTAGTCTTGAAAATGAATTTTTATTCAGGCCACAGCTAAGAGCTATATTACGCGCTTCGGCGTATGGCAATGTTAAGCTGATGTTTCCCATGATATCTTCAGTAGAAGAGCTTCTGAAGGCAAAATCAATTCTATATGATGAGATGGAAAATCTGCAAAAATTAGGAATACCATTTAATCAAAATCTTCCTGTTGGCATAATGATAGAAGTTCCTTCAACTGCAATTAACGTTGATATCTTCTGTAAATATTGTGATTTTTTCTCTGTTGGTACTAATGACCTTGTTCAGTATACGTTGGCAGTTGATCGCATCAGCGAAAAGATAGCTTATCTTTACAATCCTCTCAATTTAGCAGTCCTTCGTCTGCTTAAATTAATTGCAGATGTATCAAGTCAAAATAATATACCTCTTTCTATATGTGGCGAAATGGCTGGCGAACCAAAATATACTATGCTTTTAATAGGTTTAGGTTACCGTCAATTATCCATGAGTTCAGCATTCATGTATCAGATCAAGCGTATTATACGCTCTGTTACTGTGGAGGAATGCAAGGAGATGGTTAATAATCTCATGCAACTGGACAGTACGTATGAAATTGAAAATGCTATGATGGAAGTATTAAATAAAAAATTCCCCAACATGTTTTTTAAATAATTATCATTATTATGAAATTATATCACGACTTAGCTGAATATTATTTTACTATAGAAAAATGCCATCGAAATATTACCGATGATATTAATCTTATTTCAGAGCTTGCTAGTAATATTAAAAATCCAGCTCTTCTTGATTTGGGGTGCGGCACCGGTGAGCATCTGGGTGAGCTTTCTAAAAAGGGCTTTGTATGCACCGGTATTGACAATAGTAAAAGCATGTTAACATATGCAAAATTGCGATTCCCAAATGCTGCTAATTTTTTACTATCTGATATTACAAGTTTTGATTTCTTTGAGGATTTTGATGTTATTATTTCTTTATTTGGATCATTTGATTACATGATAGTTGATGAAGATGTGGATAAAGTTTTATGGAATACATGGCAAGCATTAAAAAATAATGGATTTTGTCTTTTTGAAATATGGAATGCAATACCAGTACGTGAAATAAAAGAAAAACCATTAACTACAGTATCAAGAGTTCATTATAAAAATCTGATCATTGAACGTCAACGAGGCTTTACGCTCATGCCTGATAATTCAAAAACCATTGCAGAAGTAAACTATTTATATACAATTTCAGATGGAACAACTATACAGCATATCACCGACAAACATGTAATGCGTGCGTTTTTTAAAGAAGAAATTGAAGGATTTTTAATGGCCAATGGATTTAAAATTGTAAATATTTTTGCAAATTCAAAAAAAGAACCCTTTATCAAAACATCCAATAAGCTTTTAATCCATTTTATAAAAAACTAAAAAATATCCATGATTTTATCATAACCATGGATAATTAATTTTAGAAATTCAACAGTTTTTTATGTTTTTTATGTATAATTATATTTTGTCAACAATTCATTGCTTATATCTGAAATCACAGATTCCCTTACTGTATCTTTCCATTGTTCATTAAGTTTTTCAGTTTTTTGTCTATCCTTAAAGAACTTGTCAGGTTCTTCTAATGACAGGAATAACACTTCTTCCATACTTGTAACCGGATGAAATATAAGCTGCTTACGAACGTATTCAGGAATCTTTTCAAGGTCTTTTTCATTATCCTTGGGAAGTATAACATGTTTAATCTGAGCACGATGTGCAGCAAGTACCTTCTCTTTTAAACCTCCAATAGGCAATACTTTCCCCCGAAGAGTTATTTCGCCAGTCATTGCAACATCACATCGTACTGGAATCTGACTCAGGAGTGAAGCAATCACTACTCCCATTGTAATACCAGCTGATGGCCCATCTTTTGGAATAGCACCTTCAGGAACATGTAAATGTATGTCATGTTTTCGCAATACATCTTCGGGAATGTTAAAATATTGAGCATTTGCTCTAACATAGGTGAACGCAGCATGTGCTGATTCCTGCATAACCTCGCCCAACTGCCCTGTTAGTATCAATTGTCCCTTTCCTTTTATTAAGGATGCTTCTACCTGAAGCACATCACCACCAACCTCAGTCCATGCAAGTCCATTTGCAAGGCCTATCTCACTTTTTTGTTCTTTTTCGCCATATTTAAACTTAATGGGCCCTAAATATTCATGTAAGATGTCAACTGTAATTTCACGTACATGTGAAGAACCGTATTTTACCACTTCACGTGCAACTTTACGGCACACCTTTGCTATTACTCTTTCTAAATTTCTCACACCTGCTTCTCGTGTATAGTGCCGTATGGTGTATAACATCATATCTTCGCTATATTTAATATTTGAATTATTTAATCCATTTTCCTTTATTTGTTTTGGCAACAAAAACTGTAAACCTATATTTAATTTTTCAGGCTCAGTATAGCTGTTTATTTCAATTATCTCCATTCTGTCCTGCAGTGGAGCCGGTATTCTATGCTGAACATTGGCAGTAGTAATAAACAAAACATCTGAAAGGTCATATGGTACTTCCAGATAGTGATCTACAAATGAATTATTTTGCTCAGGGTCAAGGACTTCAAGCAACGCAGAAGAAGGATCACCTCTGAAATCCATTGACATCTTATCAACTTCATCAAGAAGAAATACGGGATTAACGACTCCAGCTTTTTTCATTTGCTGAATTATTCTTCCTGGTAAAGCACCTACATATGTGCGTCTGTGGCCCCGTATTTCAGCCTCATCTCGCACACCACCCAATGACATTCTGACAAATTTCCTGCCTAATGCTCTTGCAACTGAACGCCCTAGAGAAGTTTTCCCCACACCCGGAGGACCAACAAAGCACAGTATTGGGCCTTTCAATTTGTTGGATAGATGACGTACTGCAATATATTCAATAATCCTTTCTTTGACTTCTTCCAGACCATAGTGATCTTCATTGAGAACCTGCATCGCATGGTCAATATCACGATTATCTCTTGTTCGCTTATGCCATGGAACATCTCGTAACCATTCAATATATGTACGAACAACAGCCGATTCAGCAGATAACGGTGGCATTTTTTCAAGTCGTTTTAGTTCTTTTAGCGCCTTGTCTTTTGCTTCTTTAGACATTTTAGCTTCTTCAATGGATTTGCGAAGTTCTTCAACTTCATCAGCTAAGTCATCGCCCTGTCCTAATTCCTTTTTAATAACTTTTATCTGTTCATTGAGATAATATTCTTTTTGAGTTTTTTCCATCTGTTTTCTAACTTTACCTTGTATCTTCTTTTCAATGTACATTATCTCAATTTCGCCGTTGATAAGTTCAATGAGCTTTTCAATTCTATCGACAGGGTTCCCAAGTTCTAGAATGGCCTGTTTATATTCCACACGCATTGTTATATATGAAGCTATAACATCAGCCAAATGCGAAATATCTTCAATCTGCATCACTGTTGTAAGAGCTTCCTGCGGAACTTTTTTATTTAATTTTATATATTTTTCAAAAGTATCAATTAAATTGCGTTTCAATGCTTCAACTTTGGAATCGTTTTCGTAAGGGCGCTCAATATCCTTTATGCCTACAATAATTCCGCTATCCGTTGATTCAAAATTAGAAATATATACTCGCGAAATGCCTTCAACAAGAACTTTTACTGTACCATCAGGCAATTTTAAGAGTTGAAGAATTTCTGAAAGAGTTCCTACATCGTGTATATCTTCTTTTTTTGGATTTGCTATTTGCGAATCAACCTGAGCAGCAAGGACCAGGAGGCGGTCGCCTTTCATAGCTGAATCCAATGCTTTAATTGAAATATCCCTGCCTACAAACAACGGTATTACCATATGTGGGAAAATTACCATATCACGCAATGGTAACAGTGGATATCGTTTAAAATAATCTATATCTTTTTTCATAGTTTCTCCTGAATTTTCTGTGTAATATTCCCATTAATAAAATAATGAAAATTGTGCAATTTGTACATATACTTATGCACTTTTTTCTGCTGATCGTTGAATGATTTCAGGGGATTTCTTGTGAAGCACCACATCTTCGTTGATAATAACCTTTGCTATGGATTTCTTGGAAGGAATTTCATACATAAGATCCAGCATTATTTCTTCAAGAACTGATCGCAATCCGCGAGCTCCTGTTTCGCGTTCAATAGCTATTTGTGCTATTGCATCAATCGCAGAATCAGTAAATTCAAGTTCAACATTTTCAAAGGCAAAAATTTTCTGATATTGCTTTATCAATGCATTTCGAGGTTTAGTAAGTATTTCTTTCAAGGCTTGTTTATCAAGCTCATGTAATACTGCGTGTACATGCAATCTCCCTACAAATTCAGGTATCAGGCCATACTTAATTAAATCTTCGGGAATCATTTTATCAAGAATATTTGCTTTCCCTATATCTTTTACAGATTTTATTTCTGCACCAAATCCCATTGTTTTATTGCCAATACGTGCATGAACTATTTTATCCAGCCCAACAAATGCACCACCACATATAAAAAGAATATTCTTGGTGTCGATAGATATAAATTCCTGGTGGGGATGTTTCCTTCCACCCTGAGGAGGCACATTTGCAATAGTCCCTTCAACAATCTTCAGTAATGCTTGTTGTACTCCTTCACCTGATACGTCACGAGTAATTGATGGATTTTCTGATTTACGTGAAATCTTATCTATTTCATCTATATAGACTATTCCGATCTCGGCTCTTTTTACATCACCATCAGCATTCTGGATAAGCCTGAGTAATATATTTTCGACATCTTCACCAACATAGCCCGCTTCGGTTAACGAAGTTGCATCAGCTATCGCAAATGGTACTTTCAATATTTTTGCCAAGGTTTGTGCTAGTAAAGTTTTACCACTGCCTGTTGGACCAATAAGCAAAATATTGCTTTTGTCTAATTCAACATCGCCTTTGCGCAAGTTAAAATTGCTAGTAATCCGTTTATAATGATTATAGACAGCAACTGAAAGAACTTTCTTTGCATACTCCTGCCCAATCACATATTCATCCAGAATTGCTTTAATTTCATGAGGTTTGGGCAAGTTGCTTGTTAAAAGGTCACCACCTTCTAGAGCCCAGTCTTCCTCTAAAATTTCATTGCATAATTCAATACATTCATCACAAATATAAACATTTGGGCCTGCTACTAATTTACGTACAAGATCCTGACTCTTCCCACAAAACGAGCAATAATGAGTGATCTCTGGTTTGCCATTATCTTTTTTCTTGCTTGACATATATCCTCTTACAAAAAGTTCTCTTATACATTACTTATCTACTATCTTTTCGGATAACTTTATCAATTAATCCGTACTCGACAGCTTCTTGAGCATCCATAAAATAATCTCGATCTACATCCCTTTCAATTTTTTCTATAGGCTGCTTGGTATGAAATGCATAAATTTCATTTAACCTTGACTTAATTTTCAAAATTTCTTTAGCATGAATAGCAATATCTGATGCCTGCCCCTGAAAACCACCCATCGGCTGATGTATCATAATACGTGAATTGGGAAGTGCTGAACGCTTTCCAGGTGCACCTGCTGCCAGTAATAAAGAAGCCATCGATGCGGCTTGCCCAAGGCAGATAGTTGCCACATCAGGTTTTACATATTGCATTGTATCATAAATGGCTAAACCAGATGTTACAATCCCACCGGGAGAGTTAATATACAGATAAATATCCTTATCAGGATCTTCTGCTTCCAGAAATAATAACTGAGCTATTACCAGACTTGCCAAATGGTCATCAATAGCATCACCAATGAAAATGATGCGGTCTTTCAATAAACGGGAATATATGTCATACGCCCGCTCACCACGTGCTGTTTGCTCTACCACAATTGGTACTAGATAGCTCATGCATTACCTCAACAAATTAATAAATTTCTAAACAACCTTTATTATATTGTAGCATTAGTTTATATAACTTCTATAAAATTATAGAGAATAGTTTTTTACTTCTTTTCGTTAATGTACTCCTGGAAGGTTACGGGTTTAAGCATTTTTATATCAGCTACCTGATAAATGTAATCATAGGCTGTATCAAGTATTAAATCACCCTCAATTTCTTCTCTGTTACCCTTCTCTTCAATTACCTTGACAACTTCTTCTTCTGTAATTCCATTTCTCTGAGCTATTGATTTGATAAATTTCTGAAATTGTTCTTCTGAAACTTTAAGTTGCTCAAGTTCTGCAATTTTAGTAAGCACTAATGCATTTTTGATATTGCGTTCAGCTTCATCTTTTATTGATTTAGTTAATTCTTCGGGATTAATCCCAAAAATTGATGCAAATTCATTAATATCTTTGCCAACATTACCAAATCGTGATTGCAATCGTCTGAAAATTGCATACATTTCTTTTTGGATTAAAGATTGTGGTATATCAAATTTACTGTTTTCTACAATTTTTGTAAGGATATCATTCTTTGCCTGATTTAATGTTTGCTCTTTTGCATACGTTTCCAGATTTTCTCGTATACGAGCTTTTAACTCTTCTAAAGTATTATATTCACCAACACTTTTAGCAAATTCGTCATTGAGCTCTGGTAACTGTCGCTCAAAAATTTCTTCTATTTTTACTAAGTAAGTTACTTTTTGTCCCTTAAGATCTTCTACTTCATAATCTTTTGGATATTTTACTTTAATTTCTTTTTCTTCGCCTTTTTTCATTCCAATAATATCATTATCAATTGCCCATGATTCTTTGCTTTTGCCTACAATAAGGCTATGGGATGTAAAAGCAGCTGCATCTATCTGTTCAGGTGTTTTGTCATCAATTCGTTTCATCTTCAAGGTTACCTGGTCACCTTTATTTACTTTTACATTCTCACCTTCTTTTTTAGTTACTGTCGCCATGCGTTCCCGCATTGATTCAATTTCTGCATCCACATCCTCATTAGTTACTTTCACAGTTTTCTGTTCAACATGAATTCCTTTATAATTCCCAAGTTCAATTGTTGGAGGAATATCAAATTCCACAATAAACGAAAAAGGTTTGCCCTTTTCAAGATCGTTAAAATCAAATACAGGCTGGCTCACTGGTGTATAGCCTTTTTGCTCAATTGCTTCAATATATGCTGAACGCACTATGTTTTCTGCAGTTTCCCCAATTACGAAATCAGCATATTTTTTTTCTACTAAATCAATTGGGGCTTTCCCAACCCTGAAACCCTTTATCTCAGCCTTTTTTTGTACATTTTTTAAAACTTTTTCATATTCGGCATTAACCCTCTCATGAGGTATTTCAATATCAAGCCGTATTCGTGCATTTTCAAGTTTTGACTCTTTAATTTCCAATGTTGATCTCCTATAGTATATGATAATATAAATGTTTTACTCATATTATACAGGAAGGNTAACTTCCATAATAATGGTCAGTGTAAACTAATTTAAAAATTACATAAAGCCATTTTCATATATTACTGAAATATAAATATAGCACAATTTTGTATTACTATTGGATAATCAATTGATTTTTTGTATATTTAATTTTACTATATATACCGTCAAATACTTTTTATGTGATAATTATTAATTCTATACAACTAATAAGAACCTTAATAGGTGTTGTTGTGTATAATCAATCACTTTACTGAATATCCTTTTTCATGAGGATGTATTTTTTGTTTTGTTTTACACTTCACTTGTGAATATGATGATTAAAGATAAATAAATAGAAATAGTATGAATTATAGAATAATTTTATGGTTAAGAAGGAAAATTATGGAAATATTGGTGTATATATAAACGCTAGCATTAAATTTTCATTATTGAAAATTATTTAAGAATAAAGAAGGCTGTGAAAATTATCACAGCCTTCTTTGTAGCTGAGCGGGAAACGGGATTTGAACCCGCGACCTCAACCTTGGCAAGGTTGCACTCTACCGCTGAGTTATTCCCGCCTTTTGCGAGCGAAGGGACTTGAACCCCCACACCCTAAGGTACTAGATCCTAAGTCTAGCGCGTCTACCAGTTCCGCCACGCTCGCATACTTTTATTACAATATCAAAAAGTCAAGCAATTTTTTCAAGCTTATTTTCAATTGCGTAGCGGAATTTGGGTTGCCCGAGACTCGAACTCGGAACCATCTGATTAAGAGTCAGGTGCTCTACCAGTTGAGCTAGCAACCCTTCTTAAAAATGCCAACCTGACTTCTAATTGCAAAGATCATTCAAAAAGAATATCAAGAATTTTCAATATTAAAGGATCATATTTTATGTCAAGTGTTTTTTAAAGATAAACAATATTCATTATACTACCTAATAATAAATAGCTCTTATTTAAGAATTTCTAAAAAAAATTATAATTATACTTTCAAGGAAGCTATTATTTGCTTCAAATCTTCAAAGCGGTAAGGTTTTGGCAATATCCCATTGAATCCGTATTCTCTGTAATTTGACATTACCGGATCATTTGAATAACCACTTGAAACAATAACTTTAAACTCGTTATCAATTTGGCGGATTAGAGCTATTGTATCTTTTCCACCTTTTTTTCCTGGTACTGTTAAATCCATTATTGCAAAAGTATACGGTTGTTGATTAGTTCTGGAAGCTAAATATTTTGAATACGCTTCATCGCCATCATTTGCAATATCAACTTCATATCCCAATTCTTGGAGCATTGCTTTTAATATAAATTGTATATTTTCATCATCTTCAAGAACAAGTATTTTCCCTTTCCCAGAAATTAATGTACTCTCTAACTGATTTTCTATATGTGCAATTTGTTTATCAGTTGCTTTTAAGTATATATCAAACCGTGTGCCCTTATTAAGCTGTGAATCCACAAATATAAATCCACCATGCTGTTTAATAATGGAATATACAACAGTTAAACCCAGTCCAGTTCCATGTGGTTTTGTAGTGTAATATGGGTCAAAAATTTTCTCTATAGATTCATTATTTATACCAGGCCCATTATCCTGTATGGATATTCTTATAAATTTCTCTTTACCAATAATTGATAGTATTGGATCATCATCCTTTACATTACTAGCATAAATATTCAACACTCCTTTATCTTCCATAGCCTCTCTGGCATTAATGACTATATTCTGGATAACCTGGCTTATCTGCCCTTCATCTGCTTCTACATGCCATAGATCATCATCTATAAAAAAATTACATTTTATTGCTGAACCACGCAATACGAATGTGGCGGTTTCTTTTATTAAATTATGTATTTGAGTTATTTTCTTAACGGGGGTTCCACCCTTGGCAAATGTCAATAATTGTTGGGTTAGCTCCTTTGCCCTGAACGAAGCATTTTCTGCTTCCTGTATATTTGTGTAAAATTCTGCTGAATGATTAATTTTATTTTTTATTATAGACAAATTCCCCACAATAGAAGTTAGTATGTTATTAAAATCATGAGCTATACCCGCTGCTAACAATCCAATCGATTCTAATTTTGTAGTTTGTGCAATATGTTCCTCCATTTTTTTCTTCTGAGTTATATCACGAATGACTATCACTGCTCCTGAGATATTTCCAGTGTGATCTTTCAAAGGTAATATGTGTAATTCAATATTATATGAAACATGATTTACAAATAAAGTGCACTCATTAGTTATTGAACTTTTTTGCAATTTTTGCAATATATCATCAAAGTTTACTTCAACAGGCTGCTTGCAATCCAAATCAAGAATATTGAATGCTTTTTGACCTATAAGAGATTCTATTTCTTTTTGTAAAATGGTGCAGGTTGCTTTATTAACAACAATGATTTTACCTTCATTATCAGTTACTATTACTGCGTCATTAATTGATTCTAAAATTCTGTTCAATCTTTCTTTTTCATTATGTAACTGTATGTTCTTTAATGTGAGCTCTTCTTTAGTTTTTGTTAAATCCCTGTTAACCTGCTGTAATTCCCTGTATTGTTCATATATTATCTGAGCACTTCGTTTTATCTGGGTGACGTCTATAATGGAACTTATTACTAATTTCTCGCCAGATGCCATGTAGACGTCAGAATTAATAATACAATTTTTTAATAATCCGTTTTTTGTTCTGAATGTAACAGCAAAATCTTTGACTCTTTTATTTTCCTGTAATTCTTTAACATACTTTTCTAATTCATCCCTATCCGCAAATACATTTAACTCTAATATTGAACGACCAATAACTTCATGTAGAGGATAACCAAATGTATCGCATGCTGCTTCGTTTACTTCACGATATACACCATCTTTGAAAGTATTTATAGTCATGGGTATGGGGCTAGAGTGAAATGCCTTAAAAAACTTTTCTTCTGATGTTTTTAGTTGTAGTTCAATTGTTTTTCTATCTGTAATGTCCGTTGCAGAACCCAATATTGCTATGCGTCCATTATACTGAATGGTTGCAACATGAAAATCCAGCCACTTCACTGTATTACTTTTTGTGACTATTCTTGCTTCATATCTATTAATAACTTTTTCACCACGCTGTCGTGCAGCTGCCCGTAATTTAGCTTGTTCTACATCGTCAGGATGAACAAATACCCAGAAAGGCTTCCCAATGATTTCCTCTTCAGGATATTCTAAAATATCGATGGTTGCTGGGTTAATCCATTGCATACGATTATCCTGAATGATGAAAATAGAAGTTAGAACAGAATTTGCCAGTGTTTTAAATTTTTCTTCACTTTCTTTTAATTTAATTTCAGCCACTTTCTTTTCATGGATATCGGTTCCAACACCTGAAAGCCCAATAAAGTTTCCTTGCTCGTCATAATGAGCTTCAGAAATAGTCAAAATATAACGATATGAACCATCTTTTGTTTTCAAACGATATTCAAGTGGTTCAAAAATTCTTTTCTTTGATCTTTCATAACTTTCAAGCACCATTGGCAAATCTTCAGGATAGATAAACTCCACAAATGATTTGCCAATCATTTCTGAAGGGGTAAATCCTATAAAATTCTTGATATTAGGGCTTATGTATCTTATTATTGTATCTCTATCAACCTGGTATACCACATCATGAATTGCAGCGATTTTTTCATTATCAAACGAAGATTGAGCAAGCAGTGATTTCATCATGAATTTATCAATAACTATCCCAAGTTGCTGGCTAATTACTTCTAGCAATGGTTTGATGTATCCTGGAATTATGTTTGTTGAGTGAGACCCAATATTTATGACACCTATAACATTGTTTCTAAATACTACAGGTATTGCTGCAATTGCTTTAATTCCTTCTTGTTTTCTAAAATCATTATCATCTAAATCCATTGTAGTATAATCAATATATTGTGGAGTTCCTTTGATTATCATTTGATAATTCCAGCTGTCAGGTTTATATTCAGAAACTTTTTCAATAAATGATTCACTGACACCCTGCGCAAAAGTTAATTTTAAATGCTGTGTAAGTGGATCAATTACATAAATACCACCACAGTCCATACCGGTAACTTTTATTACAGTATCCAGTATATATTTTAATACTTCCACAAAATGCTTTGTATCATCATCAAATATTTTTATATTGTATAACTCTTCATATATTTTTTGTATTGTATCTGAAAAATTATTTTTTAACCTGCTCAATACCAGTATTTGTTTTGGTGCATCATTATTTATTTTATGAATGCTAAAAACATAAGGAAGACTCTGATTAGGTGATTCCAGAATAATTTGATTTTTATCTATGGAATTGCTGGTATTATTAAAATAGCTTTTCAAATCTTCACTTATTAAATAATATGGGAAAACATCATCAATTTTTTTATGTATCGCGTTAGGATTATTAGAATAGATGACATGTAAGGAGCTATCGGTTACAATAAAATCACAATTGGTAAATTGTAAAATATCAAAAATTTTTGAGGTCTCCATATCTTATTTAACAATCTCTTCGGATTCAAAATTTCGGGATGCAAAATTTTGCTCAAAGAGGGTAATCCATAACTCAACCCTTTCCCTGCCGTAGCATTCCTTCCATGCTTCAACAATCATTTCAACAGGCACATCGGCAAAACTACCATGATATTCAATATATTCCATATATTGTCTTTTTTCTGTGTTGTATTCCGGAAATATTGCATCATCCACCCCATTAAAATCTATGGGTGATATTTTGTGTAAATGGCACAATTCTTTATTGAATGCAGGGGTGGCCTTTACCCATTTTCCATTTAAATAAAATTCAGTAAATCCATGGTATACAAAAATATTAGTACCTAAAGTTTCCAAAAGCTGTTTTGTTGCAATATGATTTTTGACTGTAGCAAAGCCTACCCTGCTTGGTATATTACAGGCGCGTCCAAGTGCACATAAAAGCGAAGCCTTTGATACACAGTATCCGCGTTTCCTGCCCAGGACAAAACTGCCATAATAGTGTTCAGGTTTGTAAAACGGTGAATAGGGATCATATTTGATATCATCACGAACAGCATAAAAAAGCTTAATTGCTTTTTTGGTATCGTCTCTTTCGGATCCAACAAGTGAATTTGCATAGTCGATAACGTAAGGGTTATCACTATCTATACATCGTGAAGGCTTTAAATATTCACCTAAATCTTTACAGGCCATTCTTCTTTACATTAACTGTTGATAGTAGTAGTAAAAATATAGTACTTATCATATATTCTTCAATAATATTTTGTTATAATATAACAAATTGTTATAGCCAAAACGCAACTATAACATTAGCATGTACAATGTATATTTAATATATGATATTATATTTTGTATATACTTTTTATAATTACAACAACTTATAAAATTCTCTTTACAACTGTTATAATGAATATATAGCAATAAATTCGTTAAAATATTTATACCCCCATACCTGCTCTTGAAATTTTACTGTGCAGCCTGAAAGTAAATCATAGAATGAGTTTTCAGCACACGCTATCATATCCCCAATAAAAATAATTGTATGCCCTCCTGCTTTTTTATATGCCTGCAGTGCCTCAAATGCCATGCTGCTTTGTGGTTCAGGCCAACACAAAAACAATGATCTTTCAGGATATTCTAAAGCCACGTTGGCATCGCCTTTGTTGACATCAAACCACTGTTCTTCAAACCATATATTATTTGAGTGATGAACAAACGGATATAATGGATCTTCGGGAGGATATTTATCATATGCAATCACATCAGCACCAACTTGTGTGAGCATATAGGCCCAGTAACCATTTCCTGCACCAATTTCAATTATGGGCGATAGCTCCTTTAGAATAGACAACAGGCGGTAGGTTGGAACAGCAAATGCATATTTTTTGATTAACTCATGTCGTAGATTCCAGTATTGATACTCATCTAAATGTTGATTACTATATTGTAGAATTTCTCGTAAATAAGGGTTGGTGATACTTAAATCTTGTTCGGTGGGTATATAGTGGAATATGTCATAATTGTACAGCTTGCTCATATCCTTACATTAGTATGTGCGCGCCCGGCAGGAGTCGAACCTGCGGCCTGCGGATTCGAAGTCCGACGCTCTATCCAGCTGAGCTACGGGCGCGTTATATGTCATGCCGAATTTGTTTCAGCATCTTTTGCTTAAATTGCATTAGCCACTTAGATATTTTTAAAAATGTTTTTCAAACATTTTATCTACACAGCAAAGCTACGGGCGCGTTATATGTCATGCTGAACTTATTTCAGCATCTTTTGCTTAAATTGCATTAGCCACTTAGATATTTTTAAAAATGTTTTTCAAACATTTTATCTACACA